>JAYUGZ010001021.1:0-16888 GCA_043767465.1 Cyanobacteriota bacterium | reverse complement strand
GGCGATCGCCCCAAAAGAACCGTAACGTAGGGGCAAACCCCCCGTGGTTGCCCCTGATGCTCGATCGCCCACCAGCACCCAATTTCTCAAATTTGCTCAAAAAAATGTAAAATGCTAACTTTGGTCGGGACTGGGAACTATATACAGTGAAGTAAGCTCTTGGGCATTTAAAGACCTAGGATTACTAAGTCTGCCAGCGATCGCCTATTATTTAACAGTTTCTACTTAAACTTATGCAGCCACCTATTGCTATTGGAACTCTCCTACAAAACCGCTACCGCTTGGTAAATATTTTAGGTCAAGGGGGATTTGGGCGCACTTATTTAGTAGAAGATTTGGGGCGGTTTCAAGAACGCTGCGCCTTGAAGGAATTGATTCCGATGCAAAGCGGGCCTTACGTTTTGGAAAAATCGAAGGAATTGTTTCAAAGAGAAGCGGCAATACTTTACCAAATTTCGCACCCGCAAATTCCCCAGTTTCGGGCAATATTTGAAGAGAATCAACGTTTGTTTTTAGTGCAGGATTACGTGGAAGGGATGACTTACCGCGAACTGTTGCTCGATCGAACGAACAAAGGCGGCACTTTCAGCGAAGCCGAAGTCTTAGTATTTATCCGACAAATGCTGCCGGTACTGGCTCACATCCACGCCCGCGGCATCATCCACCGCGACATCTCGCCGGAAAATATCATCTGCCGGGAAAACGACAAGTTGCCGGTACTGATTGACTTTGGAGTGGTGAAAGAACTAGCCACCAAAGTCCAGTCTCCCGAAGGAACAGCCCACGCGACAACAGTCGGTAAAATCGGCTACGCGCCAATGGAACAGTTGCAAAGCGGGCGCGCCACAGCCAGCAGCGACTTGTATGCTTTAGCTGTAACGGCGATCGTCCTGCTGACGGGTAAAGAACCGCAGGAATTGGTGGATCAAACAACTTTACAGTGGAATTGGCAGCAGCAAGTACAGGTGAGCGCGGGTTTGGCTTTGGTGCTGAATCGGATGTTAAATCGCTCTCCTGGCGATCGATATCAATCTGTCAGCGAAGTCGCTCAAGCACTCGACGCCCAAACTAATCCTAACCCTCAATCTAACGTGCCAACTGCACCACCAGCATCAGCAGTCGCGCCGTCAAATGCTTCGCTAATAGCAACCGTAGCCGTGGGGAGGCCACCCGAACCCGAGCCGATGGTGCCCCTAAGTGGCGGCCCGCAAAACCAGCCAGATCCGCTAATTGAGCCCGCTGGTGGCTCTTTGTGGGACAATCCCGCCGCTGCGATCGGACTATTAACAGGCTTAGTCATCTTGACAGGCTTCGGTTCCTGGGCATTAGTAGGCTCATTTCTCAACAAACCGACGCCCAAGGCGACTCCCACAGCGCCGCCACCAGTCATCAATCCGACGCCGAGACTAACTCCGGTACCAAACCCGGAACCTTTACCAACGCCAAGCCCAGCACCTTTACCAACGCCAAGCCCAGAACCTTTGCCGGAACCAAGCCCAGCGCCTTTGCCGGAACCAAGCCCAGCGCCTTTGCCGGAACCAAGCCCAGCACCTTTGCCGGAACCAAGCCCAGCACCTTTGCCGGAACCAAGCCCAGCGCCGACTCCGGCACCCAAACCGACGCCCGCACCGACTCCTCCGCCCAAACCGACGCCCGCGCCTAAACCAACTCCAGCGCCGACTCCTCCGCCTAAACCGACGCCCAAACCGACGCCCGCACCAACTCCGGCACCCAAACCGACGCCCGCACCGACTCCCGCGCCGTCACCGGAGCCGGCACCAACTCCCGCGCCGTCACCGGAACCTGCACCAACTCCCGCACCCTCGCCGGAGCCCGCGCCAACTCCCGCACCGTCGCCCTCACCCTAGTTCGGGCAAAATTCCCCTAGACTGAAGTTGAAGCCAATTACTTATTAGCTATTTGCCAATGAACTCCCTGCTAATTGCTGGAACTGATACCGACGCGGGCAAAACTGTTTTGACCAGCGCTCTGGCTGCTTATTGGCAAATGTATTTTCCCGATCGCAGTTTGGGAATTATGAAGCTGTTGCAAACCGGCACGGGCGATCGCGAACTCTACACTCGTTTATTTACCCTCGACCAATCCCCCGAAGAACTCAACCCGCTGCACTTTGGCGCGCCTTTAGCACCGCCGATTGCTGCCGAACGGGAGGGGAGAAATATTGAGTTAGAAAAGGTCTGGACGACGCTGCAAAGTCTCTGTGATCGCAAGAATTTTGTCTTGGTGGAAGCTTTGGGAGGGCTGGGTTCGCCTGTAACGCGGGAACTGACGGTGGCCGATATTGCCAGGGATTGGCGCCTGAGGGGGGTTTTGGTGGTACCTGTGAGGTTAGGTGCGATCGGGCAAGCTGTAGCGAATGTTGCCCTCGCCAGACACACAGGCTTTCAGCTTAGAGGCATTGTCCTCAATTGCGTTCAAGCTTGTTCGGAACAAGAAATTGCTGATTTTGCGCCGATCGATTTAATCCAATCCCTGACTCAAATGCCAGTCTTAGGTACTTTGCCACATTTAGACGATCCAAATGACCTCAAAAAATTAGCGGCATCAGCTTCAGAATTGGATCTAGAACGCTTATTGCCTGGAGTTAATTTAGTTTCTAAAATTGCTAAATAACCCTATTCTCAACACCTCTCTTGCTCATTCTTCTCTTGCTCTGCGTACTCTGGGCCCTCTGCGGTAAAAAATCTAAGATTTTATTTTAACCGCAGAGAGCGCAGAGAGCGCAGAGAAGGAAAAGAGAGTTTTACAAATTATTTAACTGGTTCCCAGGTAAAGAGTAAAATGAGTAGACAAACAACAAATAACAACTAACAAATAACAAACAAATGGTTTCTACTGTACCTAATTTAACCGATGTCGATTTATCTCAATTGCGGCTGGAGATTAGAAATTTGCAGCCTCAGCTAGTAGAATGGCGCCGCCGCTTACATCAAAAACCGGAGTTGAGTTTTGACGAGAATTTAACAGCCCAGTTTGTCTCGCAAAAGTTGCAGGAATGGGGAATTGAGCATCAAACTAATATTGCTAAAACTGGTGTTGTCGCAACTATCGACAGCGGAAAGCCGGGGCGGGTTTTGGCAATTCGGGCGGATATGGATGCTTTGCCGATTCAAGAAGAAAATGAGGTGGATTATCGATCGCAGCATGATGGTATTATGCACGCTTGCGGTCACGACGGTCATACTGCGATCGCCCTTGGTACTGTTTGTTATCTCGCCAAGCACAAACACAGCTTTTCGGGTAAGGTAAAATTTATTTTCCAGCCCGCCGAAGAAGGCCCGGGCGGCGCCAAACCGATGATTGAAGCCGGAGTTTTGCAGAATCCTGACGTTGATGCGATCGTCGGCTTGCATTTGTGGAACAATCTACCTTTAGGCACTGTCGGCGTCCGCAGTGGCGCGCTGATGGCGGCTGTAGAAGTTTTTGACTGTACGATTTTTGGCAAAGGCGGGCACGGTGGAATGCCACATCAGACTGTAGATGCGATCGTTGTTACAGCCCAAATTGTCAGCGCCCTACAGGCAATTGTCGCACGGAACGTTAACCCGATCGACTCAGCGGTAGTCACAGTCGGCAACTTCCACGCAGGGCACACCCACAACGTCATCGCCGACACCGCCCAAATCGGCGGCACAGTGCGCTATTTCAATCCCACATATCGAGGTTATTTCTCTCAGCGCATAGAACAAGTAATTGCCGGAATTTGTCAGAGTCACGGCGCAACTTACCAACTCGATTATTGCGCCCTTTACCCGCCAGTCATCAACGATTCGAGCATGGCTGACTTAGTACGCAGCGTAGCCGAATCAGTTGTAGAAACTCCTGCGGGAATCGTACCGGAATGTCAAACAATGGGCGGCGAGGATATGTCTTTCTTTTTGCAAGAAGTCCCCGGTTGCTATTTCTTTTTGGGCTCGGCAAATCCCGACAAAAACTTGGCTTACCCGCACCACCACCCGCGTTTTGATTTTGATGAAACTGCGTTGGGGATGGGTGTAGAAATGTTTGTGCGTTGCGTAGAAAAGTTTTGCGGTTAGACTCGGCGGTTGAAACCGCGTCTATACAAACACTCACGTGCCTCCGCAGGTTGAAGAATCGGGGTTAAAATTATGTTATTCAGCAATTAGGCTGGGCGGTTGAAACCGCGTCTATACAGACACTCACGTGCCTCCGCAGGTTGAAGAATGAAGGGTTAAAATTACGTTATTCAGTCCGCGGAGGCGGACTTTGTTTGTGTAGATGCGGTTTCAACCGCCGACTCTAACGAACCGGGTTATTTCGTTTGAAAGATATTCTGCACCATTTTCTTATCTACACTCGCCGCCGCCTTATCCAATTCTGCAACCTCCCCGGAGTCCAACTCCCACCCCAAACTACCAATATTATCCATCGCCTGCGCCGCAGATTTAGCGCCAGGAATCGGAATAGTTTCTTTGCAAATGCACCAATTGATTGCTACCTGCGAAACAGTCTTATTTCTGAATGCTGCTATTTCTCGCAAACAGCCCAAAAGTAATTGCATTCCCGGTAATAATTGCTTGCACGCCAAACCTCGGATACCTTTAGGAAGAGCGCCGTTTTCCGAATATTTTCCAGTCAGCAACCCCAAAGCTAAAGGACTGTAAGCAATCAATTTTATCCCCAATTCATCACAAACATCTTTCAATCCAAGTTCAGTTACTGGATAGGTAGAAAGTAGCGAATATTGCACTTGTAAAGTGACAATAGGAACTTGGTGCGAACTAAATCTTTGATGTACCCATTTCAACCGTTTCGGCCCGTAATTAGATAAACCCACTCCCTTGACCAATCCTTGCTCGTAAAGGTCAGCCAAACCGTCCAAAAGAGCCCCCTCTTGCCAAGGTGCATAATTAGCTGTAGACCAGTGCATTTGCACCAAATCTACATTTTTTCCGAGCCGATAAGCCGAGGCTTTACCAGCAGAAATCATGGATTGTCGCGTCAGTCGCCAAGGATAAGCCGCTAGTTTTGTCGCAATACAAATACTGTCTTGATTTGCGCCTTGATATTGTTGAGAAAACTGCCCTAAAAGTTGCTCGCTACGTCCGTTTAATTTCCCGGTTCCGTAGGAATCACCTGTATCGAATAAAGTGACACCATTGTTAACGCAAAGATTGAACGCGGCTTGCAATTCCTCGTCCATACTTTCATCGTAACCCCAGAGTAATCTGTTACCCCAAGCCCAAGTGCCGCAGCCCATTTTTGGTAGAAAAATTCTTTGATTGGTTTGCATTTTTGGTGGCGGTAGTTGTTAGGAACACAGATATTCTGTAGGAACAAAACTCGATCCCCCCTAACCCCCCTTAAGAAGGGGGGAACTAGACCGTCAAAGTCCCTCTTTTTAAGGGGTAACTCTGTTTAAAGTCCCCATTGTTAAAGGGGTAACTCTGTTCAAAGTCCCCCTTCTTAAGGGGGATTTAGGGGGATCTAGACTTAAATACAAATCAGAGAGACAATTGGTTTTTAACTAATCACTAATAACTGATGACTCATCAGTTATTACTTCTTTGATGTGGTTGGTGAGGGCGAAGGTGGGCTGTTTTTTGTAGGTTGATTGGGCTTAGCCTTGGGGTCTGGTTTTGGTGGGGGTGGCGGAGGGAAAGTTGCCGCCCGTCTGGGTATTTGTAGCGCTGTGCGGAATGCAGAAGATGGGAAGAATGAGCTAAATTGAGAAATTCGATCGCCCATTGGTTCTGGTGCATCTTCCCACAAGCTTTCGTAGTAGAAGAAAGCAGCACCTAAGCCGTATTGTTGGACTGCTTGCACCTGAGATTTAATTTGCTGAATCGCTACTTGGCGATTCCTTAAACCTGTCATAATCCCAACTCCCGTGGGAATTTTTAGCTGTGCTTCTCGCATTTCTGGACGGTTAATCTTGTCCACAAATGATTCTAGATTGGGACGGTACACTTGCACAATCAGTTCGTCGGCAATATCCAAACGCACCCAAGCTAACCAATCTTGCAGGTGATATTTGTAAGCAAATTCGTAGTAATTGGGAGAAATTGAGAAAATTGCATTGGGTTTGGCTGCTTTGACGGCTTGATTTAGTTGCGACATAAAAGCGGTGATTTTATTGGCTCGCCATTTCACCCATGCTGCATCTTGAGAATCTGTTGGCGGTGCTTTTTTTGTTTCTTTGGTGTACAAATCAACTGTATAGTTATCATACCCAAATTCCGACGGCAAACTCATGTGATCGTCAAATTGAATGCCGTCGGCGTTGTATTGTGTGGTAATTTCTAGTACGAGTTCGGTAATAAATTTCTGCACTTCGGGATGAAATGGATTGAGCCAAACTACTTCACCACCTGCGCCGTTTGATGTTTGGCTGCCGTCTTGTTTTTGTGTCAGCCAATCGGGATTGTTTAATGCTAATTCTGAGGTGGGAGGAGTCATGAAACCAAACTCGAACCAAGGAATTACTAGCAGGCCTTGGCGGTGAGCTTGACTGATTAAATCTGCAATCATATCTTGTCCGTCTAACCCTCTATAAACAAAGGGTTGAATGTCTCTTTGCTGGGCGACTGGGCTGGGATACATTGCATAGCCAGAGTTCCAAACTACGGGATAGATTGTGTTAAAATTTAATCGCTTTAATTGGCTGACAGCCTCGGCGACTTTACGCCTATCTCTGAGGATGTCTTTGTCGTTTGTTGTCATCCAAACTCCGCGAATTTCTTGGCGCGGTTGCTGGGCGATCGCCCCGATCGCATTATTGACCAACAATACTATAATAAATGAGAGGGCAAACAGCAGCGGTAACAGGCGTTTAATCGATCGCGACCAACTGCGCGGAATGATCCGTAATGTCATAATTTTGAATGGTGAGTTAGCTATCAAACACACCCCGGCATAATTTGGTGATAAAATTTGCTCGCTCTACAGTCTACAGCTATTTGTGCTGAATGTGCGATCGCCAGTAAGCTGGTAATCTGCGATTCCTTTGGATAAGCCAGAGCATTCTGGCAAAGTGCTGGGCAATCATTAATTACGCACTGCCAGCCCTCGTGACCGGACAGTGCTGCCCAACCCCTGCGAGTGTTGTACAATATCGGGGAAAGAACATTTCGATCGAACATCTGTAATTGTGAAAGATTTAGTCTTAATTGGCGGCGGTCACAGTCATGCTATTGTATTAAAAATGTTCGGCATCAAACCGCTGCCTGGAGTGCGTTTGACTCTGATTAGCGACGTGGTGCACGCGCCTTATTCGGGGATGTTGCCGGGACACGTTGCCGGGTTTTACGATTATGATGAATGTCACATCGATTTGCGATCGCTCGCCCAATTTGCCGGATGTCAAATATTGGTCGATCGGGCGATCGCGATCGACTTTAACAAAAATTTAGTAATTTGTCAAACTCTCGCTCCAATTAACTTTGACGTGCTGTCTGTGGATATCGGCAGCACTCCTGCAACTTTATCAGTTCCAGGTGCGGCAGAATACGCAATTCCAGCTAAACCAGTACCGGAGTTTTTAGCTAGCTGGAATCAGTTAATCTCTGCAAAACAAAACTATCCAGAAAAACCTGTACGAATCGCGATCGTTGGTGGCGGCGCGGGCGGCGTAGAATTAGCGTTGAATATGCAATCTCGATTGGCGAAGGAAGAAGGGTTCGGCAGCGAGCAATGTACGGGATATAACGGATGGATTTTAAAGGAGAGAGGAAAGTTTAAGCAGGAAGAAGGATTAGAAATTCATTTGTTTCACAGCGGTGCACAATTGATGCCTGCACATAACAAACGGGTTCGTCGCCGCCTGAAAGAAATTCTGATTAGTCGCGGTATTCAACTGCATCTAATGGAAAAAGTTAGTGCTATAGAAAAGCAAGAAATGATGGAAATAACATCCGATTCTCAATGCCCGATGCCCGATGCCCGATGCCCGATGCCCATTTACCAAATATACTGTGAATCTGGTTTGAGCATTGAGTGCGAGATCATTTTTTGGGTGACACAAGCATCCGCCGCCAATTGGATCGGAGAATCGGGTTTAGCAACTGACTCAAACGGTTTTATGCAAGTCAACGATTGCCTGCAATCAGTCTCTCACCCCAACGTATTTGGGGCTGGAGACATCTGCGCGATGGTTAATTATCCCCGTCCCAAAGCAGGGGTGTTTGCCGTGCGTCAGGGCAAACCGCTGTTTGAAAATTTGCAGCAGTTTTTATTGGCAAAACCGCTGAAACCCTTTGCACCGCAAGAAAAATATTTAGCCTTAATCGGTACTGGGAATAAAAGGGCGATCGCATCTCGCGGATCATTCATGTGGGAATCGGCGCTGCTGTGGTACTGGAAAGATTTGATCGATCGCCAATTCATGCAAAAATTTAGCAATCTGCCAAAAAGCAGCGATAGCCAATAGCAATACATTCAGATATAATCTGCTCTTTTCTTTTCTTTTCTTCTATTCCTCAGCGTCCTCTGCGCCCTCTGCGGTTAACAAAAAAATCCGCCAGCAAAAAACATTTAAAATTGCTATACTAATATCAGAATTAAACAAAAGTAACTATGCTCAGAAAAATTGGATTTTGGCTGCTTTGGATTGCATTCAGCACCTACGCCTTTGTATTCGCACCACCCGACAGCCCCGAAACAATCGCACTAATTACAAACCTTGCCACAGGCAAAATAGCAGGCATCAACCCTTTAATTGTAGCTTTATTTAACATCATGGGAGTCTGGCCGCTGATCTACAGTTGTGTCTTATTTGCTGACGGCAGAGGGCAGAAAATACCAGCATGGTTATTTGGCACTTTATCCTTTGGCGTTGGCGCCTTTGCCTTGCTACCTTATTTAGCCCTGCGCGAACCGAATCCAGAATTTCCCGGCACAAAAAATGTCTTCTTAAAAATATTAGATTCCCGTTTTACTGCCATTGTCCTCACATTAGGCGCTGCGGCTTTAGTTGCCTTTGGCTTGACGAAAGGCGATTGGTCAGATTTTGCTCAGCAGTGGCAAACCAGCCGCTTTATCCACGTCATGAGTTTAGATTTTTGTATGCTTTCTTTGGTATTTCCTGCTTTATTAGCCGACGATATGGCGCGCCGAGGAATGAAAAATTCTACAGCATTTTGGGCGGTAACATTAGTGCCGCTGTTCGGCCCGTTAGCTTATCTGTGCGCGCGCCCACCGCTGCCGGAAACTAATCCTAAAACTGTTACAAATTAGACCGAATACCGGGCGGTTGAAACCGAGTCTATACTTGCCTTGCGCCCGCAAGCGAAGCGTTGAAGACTGGGCGGACTTCGTTTGTTTGAACCGTCGTCTTATCTATTCTTGATAGTCAGTATCTATAGCGGTTCTCAAAAAAGTGAGGTATGCCCACGGAGGCCTATGCCCAGTCGTCCGCGAATCTTTCGCTCGAAAGGCTATATCTCAATATCGAGAGTATCTTCATCTATTCTGACATACAGAACATTGGGGCGACAGCAAACTTGACAATCTTCGATGTAAGATTGCTCCATACCACCGCTGATATCCACAAAAGTTGTACTCGGTTCGCCGCAAAAAGCACCATAATATTCAGCCGTTGTTTGCATCTTTTTCGCACTCTCTTTTTGTGACTTCGTGGCGGTAGCGAAACATATCTGTTAACCGCAGCTTTACCCACCAACCTAACAGCAAATCGACCATTGGGCCGCCCGGTATCGAAAATGCGATCGCATCCGTCAATCTAGTCTGATCATTTTCTGTGGTAAACTCGTGTCGGTGAGTCCAACGTGCCATCGGCCCCTCAGTTTGTTCGTCAACAAACAAGCGATATTCTTCGCACTCTGTATGAGTCGCCACCCATTTTACCGGAATCGGCCCTAATAACAGCCGAAATTCTGATACAGCACCCACACCGAGTCCCCCTTCGCGGCGAATGATTTTCACAGGTTGCCAAGGCGGAGTCAAAAGTTGCAAAATATCCGGTCTTTCGTAAAATTTCCAGACAGTTTCAACGGTCGAATCAATTAGTGATGAATATCGAAAATTAGGCATTTTATAAATTGAGCTAGACCGTTAATTCCGATCGCGTTTCAGTTTCAGCATTTGTATTATTATCCTCTGTATCTGTGCAAACAGCAACAGTTAATTTCAATCCCAAAGCATTCAGCCAAGTTCCCAGATTGTAAATCGCATCACTTCCTTGGTGCGAGAGCAATTCATCCATTTTTTTTAAGTGCGATTCATATTGCTCGGGAGACATTTTTGGTTGACCGAGAGCTTCTGCTACATCGCCCAGAGCAAGTTTCAGCAATTCAGGTTCCGGGTCGCTTTCCTCTATAGTCGCCGTTATATAGGCGGCTGACAATGCCGGGTTTTTTCTCAGAGATTCAATCAAAAACGGATGATCTGGAATACTTTTAGCCATTGTTTTAAATTTTGTTGTAATCTGTCCAGTATTCTTTTGCTTGGAGGATATCTCGGTTTTGAGTGCTTTTATCTCCACCGCACAGAAGAAGCACAATTGTTGTTCCAACTTGCCCAAAATAGATTCGGAAACCAGGGCCATAGTCTATTCTGAGTTCGCAAACTCCTTCTCCAACTGAACGATAGTCTCCCAAATTACCAGTAACAACCCGATTTAGCCTAGATCGAATCTTGGCTTGAGTGTTTGTATCTTTGAAGGAATCAAACCACTCAGCGAAAGGTACTCGGCCATCTGAGGTGACATAACGCTGAATTTCCTTCGGTTGAACTTCTGGCATAATTGTATTATAGTACGTCGCTCCTTATTTTATCTTGTTAAGTTAGCTTTCGCTCTACTTATTACTTGCCAAAATGCGATCCTCTTCGTTGGCGCAGCCCCCGTAGGGGCGGGCTTTAAATCCTCTACGAGGGCTTCGCTAACGAGGCGAACGCTAACGCACTTTTGCATCTAGCTATTTCCTAACTCGTCAACTGCAAATCTTCCATCTTAAAATGAGTCATCGCCTCAGCCAAATGCTTCTTCAAAGTCGCCTCCGGTAGCGGCCCTTTTATATGACTCCAAGGCAAAACCCGATCCAATTCCCACTCTTGAAAAACATAGAAATCCATTTCCGGTAACTGTCCCCGCAACTCCTTAAATGCCCGCCGATAACTTCCCAAAGTATCGCCGTAATGCCGCACCAACTCCAACAGCTTAGACAATCTACGATCGCCCTTCGATAGCAAACCCTGAATTACAGACCAGTTATAGCTTTCAGGTCTAAATTCTAATCCTAACTTCCGCATTTCTTTATCTAAAAACTTCAGTCGCTTCTCCGCATCCTTATTCACTCCAAACCACTGAAAAGGAGTGTGAGATTTCGGAACAAAAGTGCTGCATCCCAGAGTCAAACGCAAACCAGGAACAGCTTTTCTAATCGCCTTCATCATCGCCACCGTCTTCTCCAAATCCTCCATCTCTTCCCCGGGAATTCCCGCCATCCCGTAAAGTTTAATTCCCTTTAAACCACCAGCTTTCGCATTGATAGCAGCCTCGATAATTTCGTCGTTAGTGAGTTTTTTGTTGACAATTTTGCGGAGGCGTTCGCTGCCACTTTCCACCGCAATCGTTACAGACTTGCTATCTCTGTTGGTCAATATTTCCGCTAGCTTAACTGTCACCGTATTCGTGCGTACCGAAGAAAGACTCAGCCGCACACCGTCGTATTTCGGATGATTCAAATGATCCAGCAACGCTTCAAATTCAGGGTGCTGAGTCACAGAAGCGCCCAACAAACCCAAACGATTAGTCACAGCTAAACCGCGGTCGATCGCCGGAATTAGCGAATCCTCCAAACTGGCAGTTCTAAATGGCAAAGTCAGATAACTAGCCAAACAGAAACGACACATTTCTGGACAACTCCGCACCACTTCCACCATATAAATATTTTCCCAAGCAGCCTTTTCTGTCACCACAGTCGAAGCAGATAAAGTATTGCCGCGATAAGTCTGTTTTTCCACCATACTCGGAATTGCCGAATCCACAGGCTGAATCGATTTAATCCCCTGAGTCGCATCCAAATAAGTTACTTCGTACAAACTGGGAACATAAATCCCCGGAACTTGGGCTAAATAGCGCAATTTAGTTTGTCTGTCGGCGCTACGAACTTGTTTACAAGCATCAATAAAATTATCAATCAGATTTTCGCCATCTCCCAGCAAAATCACATCAAAAAAATCTGCAAAAGGTTCGGGATTCGCCGTAAATACTGGGCCGCCACCGAATACAATTGGATGATGATCAGTTCTTTTTGATGCCCAGATCGGAATTTCTAGAGATTCCAATAAATTTAGAATATTTACATAATCGAGTTCCCAAGAAAGCGAAAATCCCAGTAATTCTGGATCTCGGGGAAGTTGTTCGCGGATATCAGTAAATAAACGGCTGACTGCAATATCCGATCGCACAGCCAAAGTTGCCCACACAATCTGATAGCCGAGACTGGTGATGCCAACCGTGTACTCGTTGGGAAATGCAAAAATAGTCGGGATAGCATCAGCATCGGGGGTTGCTGGGGCAAATAGCAGGCGTTCTTGGGCAAATGGATTAGGAGTCATCCGATTTTAGATTTTAGATTTTAGATTTTAGTTATTGTAGGGTGCTCGCCGTTGAAAATCCTTAAATTTGACAGACAATTTCACAGCGACGCACCTGATAAACATGGCGCACAAACAAACCAAACACTAGACAACATTGCAAAAGTTATTGTAGGGTGCGTCAGGGCAGAATATTTAAACCACAAACTAAGAATCTCCCCCCTGACGCACCCTACGGTTAGTTAGCTATTACATCCGTTACATCCGCTACACAATCCGTTGCCGAACTTCGTGATTCTTTCGTTACTCTGAAATAGAATCGCGATCGTCTCGGTTTCTCGATGGTGGCGGTGCACCGTGAAAAGTTGCAATCAGCAAACAGATAATCCCAGCATTAATAAACACATCGGCCAGATTGAATACCGGGAACCGAATTATCCTAAAATCTATAAAGTCCACAACATGGCCTAAAACAAATCGATCGATCCCGTTACCCAGTGCTCCACCCAAAATCAAACCGTAGCCAGCTTGTTCCCAGCGATTAATTCGCGGCCCGAACCAAGCCAGCACCATCAATCCCACACTCACGCCCAAAGACAGCCAGCGCAACCAACTCGCCCCGCCATTGCTGAACAAACTAAAAGCCGCACCGGTATTAACAACATAAGTGAAGTGAAATATCCCAGGTAACAGCGGCTGAGTCTGCGGAGGAACCGTCAAGTCAAAATTTTGCACCACCCAAAATTTACTCAGGTGGTCTAAAACTAAACTGATAATAGCAGCCACCCAGAACAAGGGATTTCTTTTAAAACGCATGGATTGGGGCATAGAACATAGGGCATCGGGCATGGGATCATCTAGTCAAATTTCGCGTCTCAGCAGTTTAGCCGATCTTTCCCACCCGCAGCGAGATGACTTTCCCGTTGCAGAATGACAGTATAACCCAATTTTGCACAATTACCAATTCCCTATGCCCTAGGCCCTATGCCCTATGCCCAATTCCCAATTCCCCAATTAATAAAACATCAAGCGACGCAACGTAAATGACAGCAGTGCGATCGCACAAACCACCGCCAATTGTCCCGGCAGGGGATAAACCGAATATTTCAGAATCTCATCGAATAAAGGTACTTTTTTACCCGGAATCAGCAAGTAGCTAAAAATTAGATAAATTAAGCCGATCGCGTGAACGGTAAACAAACCGCACAAACAGCTAAAAGCCATCGATTCCAGCCGCGAAGCTACCTTAAAAGCCACCCAGCCGCACACCCAAGCACCAGGTACAAAACCCAGCAAATACCCAAAACTCGCTTCTTTGAGATAGCCGATGCCACCGCCTTGAGAAAAAACAGGCCACAAAGTTAATCCTAATACCAAATAAGCTATTTGCGAGAGCGCCGCAGCATTTTTGCCGCCCATGCAGCCTACTAGCAACACGGCTCCAATTTGATAGGTAACACCTAAAGAGTACGCCTGAAGTCCGCGATCATCCCACAACCCAATTGGAATTGTCACAGATGCAGGCAAAAAAGTGCCTCCTATTGTCAGGAGCAAACCCATAAAAGCCCAGATTAATTCAATAGCAGCAGGCATGATCGTCAAACGAGATTTGTCAGAAAGTATTCGTCAGGTGCAAGCTTGAATGCCCGCAGCTTTTAAGTCCTCAATACTAGCACCTTGTCAAAACAACTACCATTGTCTGGTTTTCTGGTGCTCGGGCCTGGAGTTTGCGATAATTTAATCGGGAATTTTTCGCCATCCCATACTGGCAGCTTCGATCGCAAACAGCGATTGCCAACCCTAACGGGCGATCGCATCCTTGTTTCCCTACCAATTTATCTTGCTGATATCTGATAAAATTACACTTGTCAAGCTCATCAATGAATTAATTTAATGTTAATTAATATTAAATTGTGATTAAATGTAAAGATTTTTAACCTAACCTTTACTTTGGCGCGATATGCTGGCTCGGGAAACCCGTATAACGATCGCAGCTTTTATACCTATGCTTTTTCGTCTCAACCTGATTAATCCGAATCGTGTTACCACAGCAATTTCCGCTATGGCGATCGCCCTCAGCTTAGCAGCTTGTGGCGGCGGCAGCACAACCAGCAGCAGCCCCAGTCCCGGCGACACAGCAGCAACCCCCGGCGCATCCCCCGTAGCAGCCCCAGCCGCCAACACCAAACTCGCCCTCGCCTCAGACGTAGCCATCACAGCAGCAGGCGCATCATTCCCCGCGCCTCTATATCAGCGTTGGTTTCAAGACTTCAACAAAATCAACCCCAAAGTACAAATTAACTATCAATCCGTAGGCAGTGGCGCCGGAGTCGAACAATTCACCAAAGGCACAGTAGACTTTGGGGCCAGCGACACCGCCATGAAAGACGAGGAAATCGCCAAAGTTCCAGCAGACAAAGGCGTGCTCTTGCTGCCAATGACAGCAGGCAGCATCGTCATCGGCTACAACCTGGCAGACGTACCCGAACTCAAACTGCCCAGAGACGTTTACACAGAAATATTCCAAGGTAAAATTACCAAGTGGAACGACCCCAAAATTGCAGCAGCAAATCCCGGCGCTAAATTGCCAGACCAAGCCATCACCATCGTCCACCGTTCCGACGGTAGCGGTACCACAGCCGTCTTCACCAAACACCTGAGTGCCATCAGCCCCGACTGGAAAGCAGCAGTAGGCGACGGCAAAACAGTACAGTGGCCCGTAGGCGTAGGCGCCAAAGGCAACGAAGGCGTCACAGCCCAAATGCTGCAAACAGCAGGCAGCATCGGCTACATAGAATACGGCTACGCCAAAAACAACAACGTCAAATTTGCATCTCTACAAAACAAAGCAGGCAGCTTTGTCGCACCTACAGACGATTCAGCTTCTAAAGCTCTAGCAACAGTTCCCCTACCGGAAAATCTGCGAGCATTTATCGAAGACCCCGAAGGCGCTGAATCCTATCCAATTGTCACCTACTCTTGGATGCTCGTCCCCAAAAAAGTTGCTGACCCCAACAAAGCTAAAGCCATCGAGGCAATGGTTGAATACGGCTTAACCGAAGGTCAAAAAGTTAGTGCTGAATTGGGCTACGTTCCTCTGCCCCAAAGTGTTAAAGAAAAAGTTGCTAAGGCAGCCGATGGCATCAGCCCCGACTACAAGATTGAGATTGGCAAATAGTCATTGAAGGAAGTTCGGCAACGGATTATTTAACGGATTTAACGGATTTAACGGATTGTGTAACAGATAGAGGTTGAAGTCTGAGGTTCGAGGGAAGAAGGAAGAGGGAAAAGAGATATTTGTGTAGGGGCGGGTTTCACCAGAAATATTTGTCGAAAAGTCAGGGTATTAATAAACCCGCCCCTCTTTGATAATAGAAGAATCCCTGCATCAGTTGTCAACACCCTCTCTTTTCTTTTCTTTTCTTTTCTTCTTCCTTGTGGAACAAGAACGCCTGTGCATTTCTCCAGTTTGTTCTAGCTTTTTCCGAAAAAAGCTATTTTTCCTTAATATTTTTGAGGATTTTTGTCTATGATTTCAGATAGTCGCAACGCTCAATCCGAGAGCCGTTCCCGCTCTCCGATAGAAAAGTCCTTAGACCAAAGCTTTATCTGGCTCACGCGCATTTTGGGCATAGGAGTTGGTGTAATTTTGCTGTTAATAGCGCTCACCGTTGCTTACAGAGCCTTGCCTGCTATGCAACAGTACGGTTTGGGATTTCTGTTTAGCAGTGATTGGAATCCGGTTAAGGAAGAGTACGGCGCGCTGCCGATGATTTACGGGACGATCGTCAGTTCGGCGATCGCGCTCCTAATTGCAGTACCATTAGGAGTAGGGACTGCGATCTTCCTGAGCGAAGATTTTATACCCCTACAAATCCGCACAGCTTTGGTTTTTTTAGTAGAACTCTTAGCCGCCATTCCCAGCGTAGTTTACGGTTTGTGGGGAATTGCCGTATTGATTCCCATTATTAGCAATGTCGGCAGGTTTCTCAACAGCACTTTCGGATGGCTGCCAATTTTTAGCACTCCGCCGGTCGGCCCGGGAATGTTACCAGCCGGAGTAATTTTGGGAATCATGACTTTGCCGATTATTACTGCTATCTCCCGCGACTCTTTAGCCAGTCTCCCGCCCGATTTGCGACAAGCATCCCTAGGTTTGGGAGCAACTCGCTGGACAACAATATTTAGAGTCCTCGTACCGGCAGCTTTTTCCGGGATTGTCGGCGGAATTATGCTCGGGCTCGGCCGCGCGATGGGAGAAACGATGGCTGCAACGCTGTTGATTGGCAATTCCAATCAATTAAGTGCTTCTCTGCTAGCTCCGGCAAATACTATTGCTTCTTTGATG
>JAYUGZ010001020.1:0-16910 GCA_043767465.1 Cyanobacteriota bacterium | reverse complement strand
GCGGTGTTCGTTGGCTTTCAGGCGGTGTTTCAAAATTAAAATCGCGCTATCAATGCCGTCGTGAATATTAAAAGGAACTTTGTAGTCTTTGTCGCCTCGGGAGAAGGTACGCAAACTGGTGCTGATGCTGCATATGCGATCGCACCCGACTTGCATGGAATCAATCATCTTCGGTAAATCTTCCAAGAGATAATCGAGGTCAATCTCTTCGGCATGATCGGCAATTTCCGATTTCGGTGCATCCGAGCGATACAATTCTAAGTGTTCCACAACATCTGCCAAACTCCTTTTAGCTTCGTTTAAGTTACCAGAAATAAACCCAATCGGATTGTTTATTTCGTGGGCAACTCCGGCGACTAAATTGCCCAAAGCTGACATCTTTTCGTTTTGCACGAGTTGCAGTTGTGCTTGTTTTAAATATTTTAAATTTTGTTCGAGCTGTTGATTTTGCTCTTGCAAAAGTTCCGCTGAGCGCTTGCGCTCGGTGGCATCAACACCCAAACCAATAATCCCGATCGTCTCGCCTTGGGCATTTTTTAACTGCACTTTCGTGACTTCTAAATAATGTTGTTTGCCGTCAACTAATGTGAGAGTTTCGCTGGAGTAATGCGGCGAATCTTGGGCAAGGCAGGCGGCATCTGAAACCAGACAGTTCGCTGCATTTTCCCCCAGTACATCTTTGTAATGCTCGACAGCTAGGAAAGTGCTCAGAGGCGCGCCCACATCTTGACAAAATGTCTTATTAAAAAAGTGTACTTTACCCATGGGATTAACCATCCAAATCCAAATCGGAGCGACATCAAGAATCGCTTGGAGCATTTGTTTCTGCTCTGCAAGCTGAGCTTCGGTGCGGCTGAATTTTGTTAGCAATCGCTCTAATTGTTGGCTGTAATCCTGAGATTTTTTATAGAGCAGAGCATTTTTAAAACTGATGGCTGCTTGGGAACACAGGAGATTGAGAAGTTGCAGGCGCTCGCGCGTAAAAACTCCTACAGTTAACCGATTTTCCAGATACAAAATGCCGACTAAGTTACCTCGATCGAGAATCGGCCAGCACAGCAGGCTCTGCGCTTGGTATTTGAGGATGTAAGAATCAGACTCCCAATCGCAATTTTGAGCGATGTCCCGCACAATCACAGGTTTCAATAAGTTTTTAACGCAGTCAACCATTTTTAGGGGCAGGATATCGCTGTTTTTATCGAGTGTTGGCGATGGTAAGCCGATCGCCCGCTCGACTCCCAAACTGTCGATCGTCCGGATCGCTGCGATTTCCCATTGATTGCCGTTTGGTAACACCAGCACTGCTTTGTCAGCGCCTGTATTTGTCATCGCCAGTGGCATCAGTTTGGCAATCAGGCGATCGAGTTCAATTTCACTAGAAAGCGTTTGACAAGCTTTTAGCAGAGTCGAAAAAACTCCAAAATCAGAGATGCTCGCCGAGACAGACGGATGAATAGATGGATGTAGCGAGGAATTTTGATTAGCAGTTGTTGCAACAGTTACTAATAGATTTGCCGCCAATTTGGCTGGCAAAATTGGTGACAACAATTGGGGATAGCATTTTTCTAAGTCGTCAATTTTGGCTGTTTCTCCCCAGCGGACATAGCAATCATAGGCGTCTATCATGTAGACTCGGGCAATTTTTTCTCTTCCCCATGACAGGTAAAACTTAGCAGCGAGTTCGCAGGCGAGAGCTTCTTCGTTCAAATATTCGTGAGCTTGAGCTCCGGCAATAGCTCGATCGTACAATTCCATTGCTTCTGCTTTCTGCCCCAAAACGCGCCGCCATTCTGCCTCAACCAGATCCAACTTGTGCTGGCAATCGATCGGGGTGAGGTGCGCGCATTCTTGAAGTTTTTTCTGACTCGCCCCAATACGCTTGAGGATTCGTTGGCGCTCCGTCGGTGCGGCACCTGTACAAATTGCCAAATCTGCCAGCGCATCGTAAAAGTGTTGCATCATAGTTACTAGCATCGAAACACAATTTTCAAAATAAGGTTTGCTTGTGTTGCCCCTGTCTGTCGGCTGCGGATTGTGGCTCAAATATATCGCGTATCTGTCGCCTCTGTTTTCTAAATTTTATCCTGCTCAATTGGGTAGATAACAGTCAAGATAAATTCCCATATTGCCAGATTTCATATATTTGTCCATGATGCGACTCGGTTCGAGTTGCACCCTGAAAGTTTGTTGGCTTGAGGATGATTGAGAGCGATGTAATTAACAGCAGTTGATGCAACTCGATCGCATTCTGGGAGCCACAACCAAGCTGTAATTGCCTGCGCAAGATTTTATACTGCTGTAATTGTGTCCTAGATGTCAAGATTTTTGACATTCGCGCGCCGGTTGCGAAACTGCAAGAGTTTGCTGCTACCGGGCTGCGGGTGTTTCTCGGGTGCTGCCGGGACAGCAGGCGATCGACAATCAATGTAAAATTGAGCGATCGGGCGATATCCAGGCATTACTGTCAAATCTACTACATCTAGTGTTGCATCCATATCCGCTGACCTCAAGCCAGACATTAACTTCAAAATAGTTAGTGTATCTATCTTAGGACATAAATAGCATATTTTTCGAGCTGTAGATCTAAAATGCCGATACTCTGCTAAGTAACAATATTTTATACTTGGGCGATCGGGATTAGAGCCTTATACTTAGGTATAAGTTGCTGCGGTGAATATTAAATGCGGTGAAATGAACGAAAAAGACAGTAGGATCGCGACAGTAGTGGGTCTGGCTAAATACAATGTATAGCCTTTCTCAGAAAGATCAGGTACGCGAACGGCATAGGGCTATGGGCATAGGGCATAGGGCTATGGGCTATGGGCTATGGGCTATGGGCTATGGGCTATCCTCACTTTTTTGAGAACCGCTATATACAGCACTTCCGGCTGCTATTCGCGGACGCAGATAGTATCGAAAGTTAGGACAGGAAAGGGATACGAGTAAAACTGTGCTTCATAATAGCCGGAAGTGCTGTAGTTAAGTAAATTAAAAATAAGTCGATATGAAACCAGTAAAATGGCTGATTGAAAAAGATATTTCTGATGTGGAAGAGCAACTTATCGGAGAATTGCAGAAACAAGGATATACATAGCCTTTCGAGCGAAAGATGAGGTACTGTCGGGCATAGGGCATAGGGCATAGGGCATAGGGCATAGGGCATAGGGCATACCTCACTTTTTCGAGAACCGCTATACATACAAAGAAGTAAAATATCTCAATTTTCGCCCAGAAGCAGCAAACCAATATTTTCCCGACCACGATTGTGTATTATTCAAAGGAACTTTAAATTTAGGTCGGGATATCTTGAGAACCTCTTGGATTCCCGGAGCTTATATGGATGAAAAAAACCTCCGCTGCTCCACCTACTACACTTACTTCGGTGAATATTTACTAAATAACAAATACTTCATTCTCTCTTTGGGAGAATTGGTAAGAAGAAGAGCAGAAATTCTCGAATACTTCAGATCAGACGGAGATTTGTTTGTCAGACCCGACAGCAATATGAAATCGTTTAGGGCTGGGGTTTTCAACCTGAATATCTTAAATACCATGCAGTCTCTGGGAAGCGAGCTAAAAAGAGATGAAACAACTTTAGTATTAGTCAGCCGCCAGCGAGCAATTACTAAAGAGTGGAGATTCTTTGTTTATAAAAATCAAATTATTACCGGTTCTCTCTACTTAGTCGGAGAAGAAAGAGTCGATGAAACAATCAGAGGAGGTTATTTAGATAACTATCTGAGTCAAGTGTTAAAGCAAGTGAGCTGGTATCCAGAAGCTCTTTATTCCATAGACATTTGCGAATCAGACGGAGAGCTTTATTTGCTAGAGCTTGGTTCTTTTAGTTGTGCCGCAAAATACGGTTGCGACTTGAGTTTGATGGTAGAAGCTGGTGCAAAAGCAGCACTGGAAGATTGGGAAAATGTCAACAATTAAGGGCGATAAAAATCCTTCATTCAGTTGACAGTTGACAATGACTGTTGACAGCGAACTCTACCTAAAATGAAGAGGATTGGACTAATGAATAGTTTTCTGTTAATTTCTGCCTAAAAGGGAGAGGAGAGGCTTTAAACCAATTATTTCTGGTAAGTTGGTTGACATATCTATTGCTGGTTCTGGGCGAGAAACGAACCAATCGCAATTTTTGCTATTGCTTCGTTTCTCAAGGTTATTTGAGATTAGTCGATCGCGTCTGCGGCTCTTTCTGCTGCTCGTTTAGTTTTGTCGATATCTCGATTCACCTTGGCGCGAACCTTGTCGGAGGTATCTTCAGCGCTGTATTTTACATTGCGCGCTGCATTCTTGACATTTTCTTGACCTTGGGCGGTATTGTATTTCAGCGACTCAGTACCTTCTGATACTCTTTCTTTTGCTCCCTCTGTCGCTTCTTTAACAATGTCTTTTGCTCCCTTCAAGCCTTCCCGAGTGTTTTCTTTAAGATTAGCAAAACCTTGTTTGGTTTTGTCGCCAAAGTTATCAGCTTTCTGCTGAGCCGTGCGAACATCGTCATTGAGTTTTTCGCCGATTTGGTCGAGTTTGTCCGGCGCATCTTTTGCTACCCGCCGCACGTTTTCGCCGACATTGCTGCTAGATTTGGTGTCGATGCGTTGCTGCGCTTGCTCCTTGAGAAGCTGAGCTTTTGCTTCTGCTGCTGTAACGTTTGGGTTTCTGGGATCGTCATCACTGTATTGATTCTGGCCGCCTTTGTATTCGGAAGTTACAGCCCCTGAAGGCACTTCTTCTCTAATTAGGTCGGATGTTTTTCCTGTTGGGTCGGACGTTTTTCCTGCCGCCACATCAGCGCGAGTACAGGCAGTGCTCACTAATACTAAAATGCCGGCGAGAAACACTGTTAAAATTTGTACGGCTCGAATTTTTTTCAGAAACGCAGTTAGTCGGTTCATAAAAATGCTCCTTTCTATTGTGAGATGCTCAAATGCTTGCTGGTTCTGTAGATGGCTAGCATTACAGAATTAGGCATTCAAACACTTTTTTAGTATACGAATAGAAACAGGACTTTTTCATCTATCTCAAGTTAGATTCCTCAAGTTATATTTGCTACTGGGCGCGCGCACTGCGTTGAAAAATTTTGGGTTTTGGGAGCTAAAAAAAACCTTCCGGTCAGGAACCAGAAGGAAGGGGTGTATGATCTCAAGTACAACAAGGTCTTTAGTGGCAATTGTCGCCGCAGGTGGCGATCGCACACATCTGTCTAATGGCTGAAAGTATCTGCACAGTTGCTAATCATTTTGAATCGCTGTTTTTAGACTCTTGCAGAATTCGCCGATCAATTCTAAGCCTTCTTCTGGAGTGCCTTGGGCCAAGCGTTTGACAAAAGCACTGCCAACAATCACAGCGTCTGCACCCCATTCTTTCACTTGGCGAGCGTGTTCGGGTTTGGAGATACCAAACCCGACACCGATGGGTTTGTCGGTGATGCTGCGGATTTCTTGCAGCAACTCTTTTGCTCGCGTGTCTAAGCCTTCGCGCACTCCTGTAACCCCCGTCACGCTGACTAAGTAAATAAATCCTTGAGACTGGCGGGCGATCGCCTCTATGCGACTTTTGGGACTTGTGGGAGCAACTAATAATGTTAGTTCAATCCCTAATTTGTTGGCTGGTTGGATGAGACTGTCTGCTTCTTCTAAGGGCAAATCCGGTACAACTAATCCCTGAACTCCAGCACTTTTGATTTGCTGCAAGAAGGTTTCGATACCTCGATACAAAATCGGGTTGTAGTATGTAAAGAGAATTATGGGCGATCGCAAATTCGGACTAACTTTCGCCACCATTTCCAGCACCGGATCTAACCGCGTTCCCCGCTGCAACGCCCTGGTAGCGGCGGCTTGAATCACAGGCCCGTCAGCTAGCGGGTCAGAATAGGGAACGCCAAGCTCGATCGCATCTGCACCGTTATCATCCAAAACTTGTAGTGCTTTAGCCGTTGTCTCCAAGTCTGGGTCGCCAGCAGTAATAAAAGGAATTAATGCACATTGGTTGCTCTTTCGCAACGTTTCAAAACAATTAGAAATACTCATTAGGCTGTTTGCAGTTGGCTGTTGGCAGTTGGTTGTTGGCAGTTGGTTGTTGGTATTAGCTAATAACAACTAACAACTAACAACTAACCACTAACCACTAACCACTAACCACTGACTAATTATCTTTTTCCTGCTCAATTTCGGCTTGAAGTTTGGCTAATTCTTCGGGAGTGAGTGCCTCTAGCTGCTTCTGCAAAACAGCGTCTTTGTACTCTTTCAGTTGCTGACTGTAAGTCATCTTTTGAGTCAGGGCTCGAAATAAATAAGTCACCAGCCAGCCAATCAAGCCGACAACCAAAAATAGCTGACTCCAAATCCCTGCATTCATGCTGTCGAGTCCGGCGAATTGTAGTACCAAGTAGGCCAACCCACCTGCTACAAAAAAGCCGAGACTGATTCCAATTACGTCAATACGTCGCATTTAGGCTTCTATCTGCCGCCGTTTGGGGCGAAAATTTAAAAAGGGAGCTAGGAGAAACATACCTGGGAAAAAGAAGAACATCAAGAAGTACATGAAGCCGCGCTCAAAAGAGGTGGCCACGTACCAGCGGCTGTTCAGGTAGGCGTAAGTGGCTGCGGGTACTACCAGGAAGTAGGCTCCGGCCAAGGCGGCGTAAAGCAGTAAGGTAATATACATAGATTTGATTTAGGGGAAAAATAACACGGTAAGTGGGCTGACACGCTCCGCTAGCTGGTTAACTATTGTACCGCTTGGGGAGAACCAGCGCGACTTTTGGGAATTTTTCGATTAGGGGTTGCGTAAATTGGGATTTGGTTGTAGAATAAAAGGCTGTTGTTGTCAGTGGCTCAAATCCACAGCAATTTCACGAAAGGGGGGTGTGGCGGAATGGTAGACGCTACGGACTTAAAATCCGTTGACCCGAAACGGTCGTGTGGGTTCAAGTCCCTCCACCCCCATGAAATTCCATGTTTTGTGAGTTAACAAGCTGTTGCGGCATTTAACTTTATTTTTCTGGCGATGCTCAAAGCAACGCCCCACAAGAGTTTTAAGAAAAAAGATTCTTCAAATTAGATGCGCGCCAGCTTATAGTAATTCTTGCAAGATTTGTGGGATGGGGTTTGAGCCATTAGTGTCAACTTAACATCAAACGTAGTTACAGACTGCTGTTTACCGCTGAGGCCCGATCTCCCTGGCGCCCCCCTTAACAAGGGGGGGACAAGAATCTTCTCAAAGTCCCCCTTGCTTTCGGGGGATGCGAGGGGGATCGGGTCTCGGATAAAAGCGAGATTTATCAACGGTTTTAGGCTTAAGTTGACACGAATGGGTTTGAGCAGCGTCCCGAATCGCCTGCTATATTACGCAGCAACTGGCAAAGTAATCACAAATTCCGTCCCCTGTCCAATTTGAGAATTCATCTCAATTTTGCCTTGATGCTTGGCAACGATTTGATAGGAAATAGCTAATCCCAATCCAGTACCTTTGCCGATCGACTTTGTTGTAAAAAATGGGTCAAATATCTGTTGGGCACTGGCTGCTGCAATTCCCGGCCCGTTATCCCGAATCTTGACAGTGACAGTATTGTCCGCCCTAGCTTCGGTGCTAATCCAAATCGTTGGCGAAAATTCTTTGTCTCCCTTCTTCACCTCCTCCAGCGCATCTATTGCATTGCCGATCACGTTCATAAATACTTGATTCAGTTGCGATCCATAGCACTCAACCAGAGGGAAACTGCCGTATTCTTTAATAACTTGAATACCTTGTTTGAGCCGGTGATTCAGAATTACCAGGGCGCTGTCTATTCCTTCGTGAATGTCCGCCGGTTTCATTTTGCCGTCATCTAAGCGCGAAAAGTTACGCATGGATACGACAATTTCACGAATGCGATCTGCTCCCATTTTCATCGAACAAAGCGTTTTTGGCAAATCTTCTCTGAGAAATTCCAGTTCAATATCTTCGATGCGCTCTTGAATTGCATCTGGTGGGTTTGGATAGTATTCTTGATAGAGGGTTACCAAGTCTGACAAGTCTTGGATGTATTGGTTGGCATAGTCAATGTTGCCGCCGATGAAGTTGACGGGATTGTTGATTTCGTGGGCTATCCCTGCTACCATTTGACCGAGAGACGACATTTTTTCGGTCTGAATTAATTGGGATTGAGTTTGTTTGAGTTCTTGTGTATAGTCGCTAACTCGCTGAATCAATTGATTGAAAGAATCTGCTAAAACTCCGATTTCGTCTGCGGTTGTAACGGGTACTTGCAGGTTAAAATTCGATTCGCGGGCGACTTTCTGGGCGACATTAGTCACTGTTTCGAGGGGTTTGGCGATCGCGCGGCTGGTTTTGTCGGCCAGCGCGACGGCGATCAGTGCTGAAATCACCATACTCCCCAGAATAATGCGGTTTCGCAAACCTTCAGCTTCTTCTAGTGCTTCCGCCCCTTGCAGTTTTTGAACTTCTATTGTAGCAATTACTTCGGTCAAATTGTCAGCAAGGTTATCTAGTACGATCGCCTCTTCGCCGCTGCTAGTCCTCAACATCTGTAGCTGTGCGGACTCGATGCGATTGGCCGGCAGATTCCAAACTTCCGCTTCTTTTACTTGCAGTTTAGTTAGCTGAGCGTAGTAATCGATAATGATCGCATACCTTTGCAGTGTAGGCTGTATTTTTTTATTTTCTACTAGCCTGTCAGATTTTTTTTGTTCAAAAAGTTGAATTTCGGAAATCAGGATTTTCGCCTGAGTGATTTGCAGGGCGAACCGATTGTATTCGTATTGCAGCCAAACGGTGTCTCCCAAAACGGCCGGTAATCTCGCTGCGTGCGATCGGGCTGCAAATACGCTATTTTGCAATTTTTGCAGCAATTGCTGCTGCTGCCCAGCAACATTTACCTGAATTAAAGCTTGCTTGCGAAAGTGGTCTCCCACTTTCAGTCCCGCACCCGTGCCAACAATCGCTATGCCGATCGCTAAAGCATAGCCGTAGCTAATTTTTTGGCCGATCCGCAAATGATTGAATCGTTCCCTCACCCAATTGAGATTAATAGATGAATTCTGGAACACTTTTTTTTTAACCGAGCGATCTTGCTCTACTTTACGATCTTGGCGCTGAGTGTGGGTAAATAATAACATTTAAAGTTCCTCCCAAAATAATCAGGAGTTGTTGACATCCTGCACAATTTTTTGTAAGTTTGAGAAACAGCCAAAACCGGAATTTATCGGTGAATCATTTAACCTGGGTTAAAACCTATAATATTTCGGCTCTTACTCCTGAAAAAATGCGATCGGGAAATCCGATAGTTGTTCGGGCTTTTAACTTTTGGCGGTATTTTGGGGCGGACAGTCGGTTGCGTACAAAATCTTGAAACTCATTTTTGTCTTAAGTTCACCATATCAATGCTGTTTTCGCTGCTAGCAGACGCAATTTAGCCGATCCCTTCTTAATTATCTCTGTTATTCTACGAGAATGTTTGTGATCTGTATCAACAATCTATGTGATTTTACGCAGATTTACAAAACTTATGATAACTGCGAGCAATATTTTCACTCAGTTGGGGACACAAGGCCCAACTACGGGTTCTCCCCGTTTTTCTTTTTCTGCCAGTTCTAGGTTTAATTCCAGCAGTTTTGCTAAGATATCGTCGCTGTCAGTAAATCCGTAAGCTGCATTACATTGGCGATCGAGCGCTTCGTGGAGTTGATAAAGTTGGCTGGTTGGTTCTTCAAAAAACTTATTGTAAAGTTGAGTAATTCCCCACTGTTTTGCTGACATCTGTTGAGTGCGGTACAGTAAAATAGTAAGATCGAAACCCCATCGCATTTCTCATTTATAAACATTTTCCGTTTGAATACTGTAGCAGGTGCAATCATGGTAAAGTCTCAGTATGAGGGATATTCCGTTGGCAAGAAACACACTTTCGCACTCCGGGAAAACTTCGGAAGTGCCAAAGTGTATGCACAAAATGCACAGTCAGTGCTTAACAAAGCTACTGGATTTATCAGTGCTTACGATTTCACGCTAAATCCTTATCGCGGATGTCAGTACGGATGCAGCTATTGTTATGCTGCTGCTTTTAGCCCTAATTCACAGATGCGGGAGGATTGGGGAAATTGGGTAATCATTAAGCAAAATGCAGCGGAAATTCTCAATAAAGAGTTGCAAAAATGGTACAAGAAAAACCCCGATCGCCCACCGACAATTTACATGAGTAGTGTCACAGATCCGTATCAGCCAATTGAAACTAAAGAACAACTAACTAGGCACTTGTTAGAAGTGATGGTTCCCTATCAACCGACGCTGGTTATCCAAACTCGCAGTCCTATGATAACTAGAGATGTCGATATTTTACAGCAATTTCAGCGATTGCGAATTAACATGAGCATTCCCACTGGTAGCGAAAAAGTGAGGAAAGATTTTGAACCAAAATCGCCGAGTATTCCTGCGAGACTCAAAGCTATTGCCAAACTGAAATACAGTTTTCCTTACCAAGAAAATTGCGAAGTAAAATTTTCTATAACTGTGACACCATTGCTCCCTACCTTACCGGAAGATGAAGCTAATTTTATTAGGAAGCTGGAAGTTGTAGATCGAGTGGTGATTCAGGATTTTCATGCCAGTAATGAGCGATCGCTAATTGCATCAACGCGCTCAGAAGCATTAGCTCTTAAACACAAGTACGCTTGGTGGTACAATAGCGAACAGCAGAGTTATCGCAAGTTTAGAAATAAACTCAAGGCGATGCTCCCCGATGTTGAAATTATGGAAGGTAAAGAGGGATTTGGCTATGAATAATCCGCTATCTAACTGGTGGCGTTCTCAAAAGTTTAACCAAGCCGTGAAGAGTCAAAATAATCGACTTGCTCAAAAACTGTTAAAAGAGATACAAAATTCAGGTGCAAAACTATCGTGGCAGGAGAAACTCTATAAAGATCGACTACAGCTTGAAAAATTATTGCAACAAAAAAATGACCGCATCCAAAAAGGCGATCGGCGTTTAGCAGAATTAGAAGTGGAAGTGGGGTTTGGACAACTTGACGCCCCCGGCTATATTGATGAGTTAAAGTTGCTTCCTGACACTAAGTTTATTGAAGTTATTTCACAAAATTTTAAACTTAAAGAATGCGATGACAGCATGATCCAATGCACAGGCATTCATGAAAAAGTGTTTGATAATTTTGAACAACATTTGGCTGGTTTTATCAAAAATGAGTTCAATAATTATAGTCGCCAAAAAACAAACTTTGATTTTTTAGTTCAACAAGCTATTGACGATATACAAAAACTCAAAGAAGGACAAGATCCTCAATACAGTTTTGAGCTAAGTCCTCACATCTATTTAATGAGGTATTTTCTAGATAACGTCTATTGTGCATATCTAGCTTGGTTTCTTATTTACAAAGCAGGGTTATTACCAACTAAAGTCAATATCCTTGATATTGCCGCAGGGCCGGGGACAGTTGCCTACGGACTAGGTTTGTTGCTCCAAAGTATTAATGACTTTTGTTCAATGCCGCCAATGCACATATCCTATTACTCTTTGGAACAGCAAAAAGCTTTTCAATATCGCGGACTCCAGTTTTGGCGGCAATATATGGAACCGCAGGCGATTAATGCTTACTTTCGGTTTGACACTTCTAGTATCTTTGATGGTGAAAATCTATCTAAAAAAATTCCTCAAAACTTTTTTGAGTTTATTGTAATTTCTCACTGTTTTTTTAAGGATGGAGAGAGCCGAGAAAAATCTCATCGGATTTATAAGGATATATTTACCAACAGCCTGACAGATTCGGGTTATGTTTTACTAATTATTCAAGAAAAGAAGTTGCTCATACCGTACAATATTCGTCAAATTGAAAGTTGTGAACAGGAGCTAAGTGTAGTCAAACAATTTGTTGATGAACTGGGGTTAAAATTGGTTTGGTATAAATACTTAAATTCAACTGATAGCAGGAAATCCCATCCTAACTTTGGAAAATTTGCTAGAGAAAATCTAGCTTTTCAGAAATTCATTAGTCCACTTTTCCGCCAGCACTTTAATTTACCTTATGACTTAAGTTATGTACTTGATGACTATGTGATATTGGCGCAAAAATGAATTTTTAAAATGAGAAAATTTAATCAAACATTATTTGAAATGTTCAATTTAGATGCAAAAAACTGTGACTGCACATTCACCTGACAAACCTACAAATCAAGTTCAAAATAATTGGCACGGCAAGCTGAATTTAGTCTACGCGAACCGTGACGGCGCAACTCAAATCATTCACAATCAAATGCAAGCGCCCCTCAAGGTGCAGCGTCCGTTTTATCCTGAAGGTAAAGAGGTTTGTCACAGCGTAGTTTTGCACACGGCTGGGGGAGTTGTCGGGGGCGATCGCCTTTCGCTCAATTTCCACCTCCAACCAAACGCCAAAGCCTTAATTACCACCGCTGCGGCTGGTAAAATTTATCGCAGCAGCGGACAGTCAGCACAGCAAAATATTGACATTCAAGTAGATTCCGGCGCTAATTTGGAATGGCTGCCACAAGAAACCATCGTTTTTGATGGCGCAATTTACAGACAAGATTTGCGGGTAGAATTAGCGCCGCAAGCCAGTATTTTGCTGTGGGAGATTACGCGCTTTGGACGCAGTGCTAGGGGCGAAAAGTTCTTGTCTGGAGAATGGCGATCGCACACCGAAATCTGGCAACAAAACAGCCCTCTGTGGATTGACAGACAATGGCTGAAAGGTGGAAGCAAAATGCTCGAAAGTCCTCACGGCTTAGCAGGAAAACCCGTTGTCGCTACCCTCGCTTGGATCGGCGAACCCGTCACAGCGGAGATAGTAGAAAAAGTGCGAGGTTTGCGCTGCGAAGAAACAATTTATCCTGGATCTTTAGCAGTTAATTCTACTGTGGGCGTTACTCGCATTCCCAACGGTTTGCTGTGCCGGTATCGCGGTTCGTCCACCGCTGCCGCTAGAGACTGGTTTGTCAGCATTTGGCAATTGCTGCGCCTGTCTTTTTGGGAACGGCCTTGCTGTTTGCCCAGAGTTTGGATAAAATAGCATTCTCTTTTAGTTTCACCTAGTTTCTCTTCCCGCTACCACAAATCAAATGCAAAACCCGCCCCCAGCACCAGACATACAACTTCCGATTGACATTCCCTGCGACAATATAGCCGATTTTTGCCCGAAATATGCGATCGACAAACTCTCTGTTTTCGGTTCTCTGCTCAAGTCCAAAAATAAAGCCATAAACCACCTTGACACCAACCGGATGTTAACACTATCTTGGGTCATGGGATGTAATTAGCAATGATTGGCAGCCACTAAGAGTTGAACTTGAATAAATAATGCGATCGCACTTACCAGAATAAAAATGCAGCTTACCCCCCAAGAAAAAGACAAACTACTGATTTTCACCTGCGCCCTGGTAGCAGAGCGCCGGAAACAAAGAGGTTTAAAATTAAACTATCCAGAAGCGCTAGCCTACATTTCAGCCGCGATTTTAGAAGGAGCAAGGGATGGCCTCACCGTCGCAGATTTAATGAGTTACGGGACAACTCTCCTGACGCGGGAAGATGTGATGGAAGGAATACCCGAAATGGTGCATGAAGTGCAAGTTGAGGCGACTTTTCCCGACGGAACTAAGTTGGTGACTGTGCACGATCCGATTCGTTAAATATTTAAGAACAAAAAACGCAGGAGATAGACATGATTCCGGGAGAAATGATTGTTGCAGATGGTGAAATTGAGCTAAATGCCGATCGCCCAACAGTGCGGCTGCTGGTCGGAAATACGGGCGATCGACCGATACAAGTCGGTTCCCACTATCACTTCTATGAGACAAACGAAGCCTTAGAATTCAATCGAGAACAATCAAGAGGAATGCGGTTGGATATCCCCGCAGGTACAGCAGTCAGGTTTGAACCTGGAGACGAAAGGGAAGTGCAATTAGTGCCATTTGTTGGTAGTCGTCAAGTATACGGCTTCAACTCAAAAGTGAACGGTAATCTGGATGCTGAACCATGAAAGCAGAATAGAGTTCGCGACTGGTAATTTTTTAGTCTGCAATTTTATAACAACTTATTTTTAAGTTAAAAATCGTTTCTAGCCCGACGCCAGGAGAGTGACACAGCAATATCAAAACTTTTTATCGGCTTTCAGCATAAGTGCAGGAGTGCCTTTGTTTTGTCAGTTAATTCTCAGACTTTTGAGCGAGTTAAAATCGATTATTTGCGATCGACACTGGTTGTGAGAACCCCAAACATACACAGTAAAAGCGAGTGATGAACCCAAAATTAGTTGACCAGATCAAACAGATGTTGAAGCAGAGCTTGCTGGAAACATCGAGGCGTGTTTGGAGAACCCCGTTAGATCGGCGCACCAGCATCAAATTGCTAGACAACAGCATCGTCTACAAACAGCAGCACGAACCCATCAACATACCCGCATTAGCCTCAGTAAATAAAGTGCCTTCTCGGTTTTTTGCCACAGAAACAACCGTGTCTTTTGACCCGGATTATGTTTGGAAAATTTCGCAGAATGAACAAATAGATTCTCTCACTATTTGTACGTCTGGCAACACGTTGCTAAATAACAAATTGCTGTTAGACTTGGATTTTCGGATTAGCGGTGCGGGCATTTTGGAATGGCCTTACAAACCTCACCAAATTACCTATCCGCTGGTAGTTGCGCCTTGGTCGCATTTGTGGTGCAGTTATTACGATTATGTTATTTTTGTACTAGCTAAACTTTGTCGGATTGAGGAGGCTTTAGGTAAGGAAATTTGGCAAAAAGCCAAAATTTGTTATCCTCTGCGCCAGACAGCTTTTGAGTTAGGATTTATGACAAAACTCGGTATTCCTGAAATTTCGCTAATCGACACTCGCGCTAGAGATACGGGATATCATGCAGAAAGCGTCGTGTTGGGAAACAATCAAGACTGGTATTTTCCCAGTCCTTACGATATAGAGCTTTTGCGGAAAAAATTCTGTCTTAAGGAAAATGTCAAGCCTTACAGAAAACTTTATGTGTCTAGAAGCGGACGGCGCAAGGTTAAAAATGAGGCGCAAGTACGAGAGGTGTTGAAAGAGTTTGATTTTGAAATATTGGAAGATATCTCGCGCACTGTGGATGAACAAATTCGCCTGTTTGCAGAAGCGCAGGTGGTTGTCGGCCCTCACGGCGCTGGTTTGACAAATTTGCTGTGGTGTCAGCCGGGAACAAAAGTATTAGAATTCTTGTATGGAGGGTACACTCCACCATTTTTCTATTATATTTCGCAGCTATTGGGATTAGAATACTATCGTATGGTTGATGACAGCGAAGACCCGGAAGATTGGAGTTTGATTGGCATGGATATGACGGTGGATGTGGAGGTTTTGAGAAGGGAAATTAAGAAAATGCTGGAGTAATTTTATAGTGCGCCAAAATGTGCGATCGCGCAAATATTGTAAATATTTGATAACTCAGATTGAGTAACTCTGGACATAGTATAATTAAAGTTAGCCTCAACTGCCAACTAAAAATTTATTAATATTAGGAGCGAGCATGAGTTACAGAATGGATCGCCGCGCTTACGCGGAAACCTTCGGGCCCACAACGGGCGATCGCGTGCGGTTAGCCGATACAGAATTATTTATAGAAGTTGAAAAAGACTTCACAACCTACGGGGATGAAGTTAAATTTGGCGGTGGCAAAGTCATTCGCGACGGCATGGGACAGTCGCCTATTTCTAATGCTGACGGTGCTGTTGATACGGTAATTACTAATGCTTTAATATTGGATTGGTGGGGAATTGTTAAGGCAGATGTTGGCATTAAAGACGGCAAGATTTACAAAATTGGTAAAGCCGGAAATCCTTACATTCAAGATAGGGTAGATATTATTATCGGGCCCGGTACAGAAGTAATTGCTGGTGAGGGAATGATTCTCACGGCGGGGGGAGTTGATACTCACATTCATTTTATTTGCCCGCAACAAATCGAAGTGGCGATCGCCTCTGGAGTCACTACGATGATCGGCGGCGGTACAGGCCCAGCAACGGGTACAAACGCTACAACTTGTACTCCCGGGCCTTGGCATATGTACAGAATGCTGCAAGCCGCCGATGCTTTCCCCGTAAATATCGGTTTTTCAGGTAAAGGAAATAGCAGTCAACCCCAAGGATTAGTCGAACAAATTATTGCTGGTGCAATGGGTTTGAAACTGCACGAAGATTGGGGAACTACGCCAGCAACGATCGACAATTGTTTGAATGTAGCTGACGAGTACGACGTGCAAGTGGCAATTCACACCGACACTCTCAATGAAGCGGGATTTGTGGAAGCTACAATTGCTGCGTTTAAAAATCGGGCTATTCACACTTACCACACTGAAGGTGCAGGCGGCGGACACGCACCGGATATTATTAAAGTCTGCGGCCAAGCTAATGTTTTGCCTTCGTCTACTAACCCGACTCGCCCTTACACAGTCAATACTTTGGAAGAACATTTAGATATGTTGATGGTTTGCCACCATTTGGATCGGGGGATTCCTGAAGATGTGGCTTTTGCTGAGTCGAGAATTAGAAGGGAAACTATTGCTGCTGAGGATATTTTGCACGATTTGGGTGCGTTTAGCATGATTTCTTCTGACTCGCAGGCGATGGGAAGAGTTGGAGAGGTGATTATTCGGACTTGGCAAACTGCACATAAAATGAAGGTGCAAAGAGGTCATTTGGATGGGCAAGATGCCTCTGCAACCAGTGGGAGAAATGATAATTTTCGGGCGAAGCGGTACATTGCAAAATATACGATTAATCCGGCGATTACTCACGGAATTAGTCAGTATGTCGGTTCGGTGGAAGAGGGTAAGTTGGCGGATTTGTGTTTGTGGCGGCCGGCGTTTTTTGGGGTGAAACCGGAGTTGGTAATTAAGGGTGGGGCGATC
>JAYUGZ010001019.1:0-2660 GCA_043767465.1 Cyanobacteriota bacterium | reverse complement strand
CTCTGGCGCTTTATTAATATACTTATTTTGCAAGGGGTTGTCAAGCTTTTTGTGAAAGTTTTTTTGAGTTTGTTTGAAACCTATACACACCAAGGGTTGAAGAGCGTTAATCCATGCTCCGGTATCCATCGCTAATTCCTCTTGAGCTGCCCGGACTGCTTTTTTGCCCCCAAATTCGCTTTTTGGTAGCTCTGTAGAATACTTCACAGGTGAAAAATCATCGGACTGACTCGGAGGTCAGGCTTTGGTTGGCTAGGCGTAGGTTCGATCGCCACCCAGGTTCACCATCACATCCGTAGGTGGTTGGTTGATCTGACTCATATATATAGAGAGAACCCAGGCGTTGCATGATGGAGAGATCAACTCAAAGTAATTCTGATGTCATATCCTGAGTGCAAGTCTAGGCATATTCCTAAAAATGGTGACCCCCAAGACAAACTTTCATTACATCTGTGTCGATCGCGGTCGTCAGTTCTTGGAGTGCTATGAAGCCCAGCGCGACTACAGCGATGATATGACACAGCACTGCCTTAAACTGTACGTCAATGGCATGGGTTTCTGAGCCATTGAGCGAGTGCAAGGCGGGCATTACACCACCGTGATTACCTGCGTCAGACAAGTCGGAGCACTGCTTCCTGATGCCTACGATCGCGAAACGATTCCCCAAGTCGGGGAACTGGATGAACTCGAAACCTTGATTGCTAAAGAAAACAAGAGCTGGCTTTGTCTCGGCGGTTGACCACTTCAAGCCCGGAATGTTAGGCGCTCGTTTTGGGTGACCAGAGTGCAGCAACCTTCAAGCCGTTGTGGGCGATGGTCGCGGGTTGGCAATGTACCTTCACAGAGTCACGAATGGCTGATTGGTCTATCCTGGTTTTATTCCAGACGGCGATCCGATTGTTAACAAGACTGACATGAGGCGAGTCGAGGGAGAGAACACCAGGCTGCGGCACGATCTCGACTACATCGCAAGACTTTGTGCTACTGGCAGTCTAAAAAAATGCTGAGGCACTCGGTTCGCTTGCTACTGCACTATCTTCGGTTATGGGATGTTCCGATTCCTGGTGGATTCATCTCTTTATTCAGTAACGCCGTAAAGTTTCTTGACAGCTAAGCATCTTGACTTTGCATCAACCGCTGCTTCAAACGCGCCGGATCTCCCCGATCGACAACTTGGCCCTTTTCCAACAAAAAAGCCCCATCGCAGTAATTCAACTCATCCAAACGGTGAGTCACCCACAAAGCCGTAATTCCGCGATCTTTCACCAAGCGCTGAACCGCCGCCACCAAATCCAACTGAGAATCAGGATCTAACAAAGCCGTCGGTTCATCCAACAGCAAAATTTCACAGTGACGGGCGATCGCCCCAGCAAGAGCAATTCGCTGCTTCTGGCCCCCACTCAAAGCATAAATCGGCCGCCGCTGCAAATCCAGCAAATTCACAGCCTCCAAAGCCTCAGCCACCCTCTGGCGCACCTGAAGATTAGAAAGCTTTTCCTCCACCAAACCAAAAGCCACATCCGCACCCACCGTCGGCATCACCAACTGATGATCCGGGTTTTGGAACACAAAACCCACACGCCCGCCCAGGTCAATTTCGCCCGATTGGGGGTGCAGCAGCCCAGCTATCAGCCTCAGCAGCGTAGATTTGCCGCTACCGTTAGTACCCAACAGCATCCAAAACTCGCTCTTGGGTACATCCAGAGAGCAACCTTGCAAAACTCGATCGCCAGACGGCCAGCTAAAACACAAATCCCGCACAGCAACGACTGACTGGCCCATATCGGCACCAACACCCCCAGCCCTCATTCTGCCAATGTCATCGAAACAAAACCCGGGGATCTGCCTGTAGATGAAGTCCCCGATTTCTGAGAAACCACCACCCCAGAAATCTCGCTGCTAAGGACAGCTACTTTTTTCTCAGGATTTTTCTCACAGGTAAGTTCCAAAATTTGCGGTTGGGAGTTGCGAATCGCCTCCAAAACCTCCTGATAAACAGTCACAGCGTCCTCTTCCAACTTCCGCTGCACAGAAAGCGACACGGGCGTGCTCTTCACAATGATGTCAATGCTGAACATATAGTCTTAAAACCTAAGTCTGGAATCTATCCTCAGTATATATAGTAGAAGTTCCGAAATGTAGACGATGAACTTTGGGGACTTCCGAGGCTTCCCAGACTCCCGAGACTCAGGGAATCACTGAAAATCAGGAAAAATTATTAAGAAATGCTTGCTCTTGTAAAGAATTACCCGTATAATCGTGATTACGGTAAAGAAAAGTAAAGTCTGTTCATAATCCAACTTGTTTTCTGCTTAGCAGAGGTAACAGTTGGAGAATCTGACTAGACACAGATCCGTTGTAATTATATCTATTTGGAGATTTGCGTAATGACAATCGCAGTCGGACGCGCCCAGAACGAAAGAGGCATCTTTGATGTACTCGACGACTGGCTCAAACGCGACCGTTTCGTTTTCGTAGGTTGGTCTGGTATCTTGCTATTCCCATGCGCCTACATGGCAATTGGTGGCTGGTTAACCGGAACCACCTTCGTCACATCCTGGTACACCCACGGTTTGGCAAGCTCCTACCTCGAAGGAGCCAACTTCCTCACCGTCGCAGTATCCACCCCAGCCAACAGCCTCGGACACTCCCTGCTGTTC
>JAYUGZ010001018.1:0-6597 GCA_043767465.1 Cyanobacteriota bacterium | reverse complement strand
TAACTCCACAGTCTCACCTGTGGAGTGACGGTAAGTCATCACACGCCCACCAACCCGTTCGCTTGCTTCAAATACCCGGAATTCAATTCCACTTTTTGCCAATGTATAGCCGCAACTTAATCCCGCTAGACCAGATCCAATAATTCCAACTTTTTCTATTGACATTTGATGACTGATATCCGTTCCCTGTGGTTGTGTGTTTTAATTAAATAGAAATGAAGGCATAGTCCTTCAACTAAGAGAATCCAATAAATGAGCCCCAAACTGGAATACTGAGACAGTTCAATTGGCTTAATATCTGCTCTACTACAGTTATAACCCTGTGCGTTCGTGTAGTTACACATTAGAAGATGGATGCTTGAGCGATAACTTTTTAGTACCAACGTACTGTAAATACGCCAGCGGTCACTAGAACGAAAATAATCTTACTGGAACCAGTGCATCTTGTCAATAAAAACTGCAAAATCTCCATAAAGTTCCGCACGAGCACAGGCTCTCCCGTACTTGTGGTGGAAAACCCTTTTTTTGGCAGGGGGCAGGGGGGGCAGGGAGCAGGGGGAAACTCGATCTAGTATGCCTTTGGTGATTTCAATAACTTTGACTTATCCCTCTTCTTTTACTTTCCGTAGATGTAAAAATGTAACCCTTGCCAGACAAGAGTTTTAGTCCCAAGTGACGATTAAATCTATCATATTAGAAAATAAAGCCACAAATCCAATTCCAGTAAGAGTTTTAAAAGTTGCATTTTATTTTTGTTTTCGGAGAGTGACAGAAAAGGGATATCACCATAACTCCCGGAGAGCCGGGATGTTAGGGTTGCTCCACTGGCGGTTGCAAAATTTATCCGGCCATGATATAAAGATTCAGGAAGCTGCTCCGCATCTAAATTTAGTGCGTAACAGCTTACTAAAAAAGATCCCATGTAGAAAGTAGAGGACAAAAATATGGCTTTGGCAGAACTCCAGAAGCGCAAGCTTCAAATTGCATTTGAAGGTTATGATTTTGATGGCAGTGGGGCGTTAGATGACAAAGACATTGAACGTGTTGTCAGCCAGACAAGTAAAATCCGAGGGCTAAAACCAGGTTCCCCAGATTATGAACAGCTTAAGTCAGGATTTTTCCAAAGTTGGAATGAATTACAGAAAGGAGCGGATGCTAATAAGGACGGTCAAGTAACCTTAGACGAATGGTACGCATTTTTTGACAGAATTATTAACAATCCAACTGAGTTTGAGCAATACATAGCAACTGCTGCAAACACAGTCACCCCTTGGCTTGATTCTGATGGAGACGGCAAAATTACTCTAGAAGATTACAAAGAGTTTATTATCTCTTTTAACAACTCAGGAAAAAGTGAAGCAGAGATAGCATTTAAAAAGCTTGACATAAATGGTGATGGTTTCCTCACACATGATGAGCTGAAAAGACATATGCAAGATTTCTATCTTGCTACTGACGAGAACGCTCCTAGTAACTGGTTTTTTGGTCGCTTATAATGAGTTTTCCAATTAAGAGTTTCTCCTGAAAACTTGTTATAGAACCCATTTGACATCTTTGAGGCTGCAAGCCTTGTAATCATCAGCCTCATCAAACACAGATTAACGTTCATGTGGTGTAGGGATGAAGCATTTGGGCGACAATCGCTCAGAACAACCCGATCGATTTTTGATGTCCAAATGCTTCATCCGACCCAACCTCGGCGATTTAAAAGATCTCAAATGGGTTCTATAGCACTACTTGCCGGTATACTTACAAACTAGAAAAGAGAGAACTTACTTTGTCAAGGGGCTTTGAGATAGTTGTCAATCCGCCAGCGAGGACTTTTCAGGCTATTGTTCCGATCGGAGATTAGTGCTAGTTTCATCAGGGGCTTTTGAAGTAAACTTACTGCGCCCGATCGCGATATTTAAGAGAACTATCACTAGAACCGCAGGTTGGAAAAGTGCAGTTGGTGGCTCTAGTAAATGTAATACTTTCAGAAAAACTTTGTATACTTTGGCACTTTGGCTAGCAGTCAACATCACTTGGTCTACATACCACTGCATAAACCGAGTCATCAGGTTTGGTTGACCTCCTTGAGTTGTAGGCCAACGGAAATCATCACCAGTTGCTATCAACCAAGGATCTGTGTTGACTTTAGCGAGCTGTTTTTGAAAATGCTTCCCCATACCTATCGCATCCTCATTAGAGCGATGTTGATATTGCTTTAGGCATTTGTCCAGAGTTAAAGCACCATTAGCAGCAGCAGTCATCCCCTGACCATAAACAGGATTAAAAGCACAGACAGCATCACCCACAACTAAGAAGTTTTCTGGTAGCCGTGACATTTGTTCGTAGTGACGCAGCCGATTTTCTGTTCGCTGGTAGCCATAAATGGGGGAGATGGGTTGGGCATCTTTAATGGCTTCATAAATCTCTGGACTCCGCAAACTTTGGGCAAAGTCGAGAAAGCCAGCTTCATCAGTGGGGGGATAGTCTTTACCTACACCAATAAGGGTGACTATCCAGTAATTTCCCTCAACTTGATATAGCACACCTCCTCTTGGGCAATCTGGAGCAGAAGGTATTATATACAACACCTTGTAATCAAAAGGCTCTCCAGACAAGGACTGATACCAACGGCTAGAGTAACCCAAAAAAGAGTTGATCGCTGTCTGAGTTGGTCGATCATAACCTAAACTTTGCAACCAGTTGGGCGCATTTGAATTGCGTCCCGAAGCATCAATAACTAATTGAGCAGATAATTCCGCTTCTATGCCGTTGGCATCTTTTACCAAAACACCTGTAACACCTGTGTTGCTAGTGTCACTCAACAAGCCTGTGACAAAGTTTGCTTCTTTAAATTCCACATTGCTGTAGGAATTTAGGCGCTGACGGATGGTGGCTTCAAGCAAATTCCGGGTACAACTACAACTTGTAATCTTAGAGGGGAACCGGGGGGCCCAGCCTCTTGGCAACAACAAGCGATAATCTGCCGTCCAATCAATAGTTGAGGCTCCTTTGACAGCTAGTTCATCCTTTATTCCGGGGAATAGCTGCTCGATAATCCGCAGCCCTTGACTTAGGAGTACATGGAGTTGGTGAGATTGAGGAACACCAGGGCGGGGTATTGGTTTTTCAGGAAAGCGATCGCGTTCCAAAATGGTTACTAGATCGAAGTAGTCTGCCAGTACCCGTGCTGTTAAGATTCCTGCAATACTGCCACCTATAACAATGGCGTGTCTACTGCTGCTAAGAATTTTTTTTTGATTGGTGTTGGTAGCTATTATGGAGTGTAACATTTAACTTACAGCGGTTCCCGCTCTTATGAGGTACAGTAGTAGAAATTAACAAACCAATTGCTTAATTCTGAGGAGCAATTAAGTCTACCTCATTGCTGCGGAAACCGCTATATGAATGCGTAGTGAGGTTGTTTTGTCCGTTCAGAACTTTGCTAAGCCACTTGGTAGCCAGCCACCGTAATTACATCCTTTTAATGACAAGGTTGCTTCTTCAGCTTTTTCCATCATCGCCATTACTAAGAAGACGGCTGTAGCAACACAGTTTTCAGCTTTGTCTGCTCGATGAGTTGAACGACTCGGAAAGCAGAGGCGATCGCACCTTCATGCAAGCCATCACCAAGATAAGCCCCAGCATGATACGTATTGTTCTCACCGTTCGTAGCAACGACTTCATCGCGATATCGAAAAGATTCAGTGGTATACAGCGGGCTGTGATGCGCCTGCTTGTGAATAATCCGATCGGGTGAAATCAATGACAGGAATTATGCACAAGCTTTGTTTCCGCTAAAGCAATGCCCAATACCACTATTTTGCTGGTAATTTAACCTTACTAGCCAAACCGAGTGCTTCCATGACTTGAATTGTCACCCAAGTAAAGTCAAATTCCCACCATTTCATACCGTGACGGGCAGAGTATTGATAAGCGTGGTGGTTGTTGTGCCAGCCTTCGCCGTAAGTCAAAACGGCAACCCACCAACAATTAGTAGAACTATCTTTGGTTTCGTAGGTGCGGTAGCCAAATTTGTGAGTAGCGCTGTTCACAAACCACGTGCAGTGATATACCAAAATTAAGCGGGCAAAAATTACCCAAACTACAAATGACCAGCCTGCTGCTAAGTAGAGCAACACGCCAAAGACGATTTGCATGGGGAGAAAGTAATTTTGCAAAAATTGGTAAAATGGATCGCTCGAAATGTCTTTTGTGCAGCGGGCAATTTCAGCATGAGCGGGGCCTTTATACAGCATCCAGCCGATGTGACTCCACCAAAAACCATTCTGGGCGTTGTGAGGGTCGATCGCATTTTGGTCAGAGTGGGTATGGTGCAAGCGGTGCAGCCCAACCCAATCAATTATTCCTCCTTGACAAGCAAGGGCTCCGCAAAATGCTAGAAAGTATTCTACGAATTTTGGTGTCTGAAAACTGCGGTGGGTGAGCATCCGATGCCATCCGAGAGTTATTCCCAAACCGCCGGTGATCCAGTGCATGAATACTGTTAAACCAACTGCTGTCCAGTTGAAGTTACTCGGTAGCAATGCGAACAAAGCTCCGATATGCAGTCCTGCTAAACTAATAACGTGCTTCCAATTGTATTGGAGTTTGTCTTGTGTTGCGATTGTCATTCTTTTTTTGATTTTTGATTAGATGCCGAGCTGGATTCACCTATAAAAGTTGGGATTGAGTCGTGAACTGTTTTTCTGTACACTTGCCCAAACTGATAAATAATGAATGATAGATTTTGGATGAGGATTGAAAAAGATTTACATTTTTATTTTGAAATTAAAAGTTTTGGCTGCGAAACAAAAATTTTTGTTCCCAAACCAATTATAACTGATTATGGTGTTGGTTGGGTCGATCGCACCAGACGATTCAATCTCAGTTCAACCCAACCAAAACCCGATCGCCAAAACAGCATTAGGCATTGGTTACGAGCCATTAGTCCACAACTGATGACCAACAACCAATGACTAATTGCCGAGCTATTCTGCTGGTAATTTCACTTTGGTTGCCAAACCCAGCGATTCCAGCAGTTGAATTGTCATCCAGGTGATGTCGATTTCCCACCATTGGAGACCGTGGCGAGCGGAGTATTGGAAGGCGTGGTGGTTGTTGTGCCAGCCTTCGCCGTAGGTGAGTACAGCAACCCACCAGCAGTTAGTCGAGTCATCGCCTGACTCGTAGGTGCGGTAGCCGAATTTGTGGGTAGCGCTGTTAACCAGCCAAGTGCAGTGGAACACCACCACAATCCGCATAAACACTCCCCAAACCACGAAAGACCAGCCGCCTAATAAATAAAGCAACACACCGAAGACAACTTGGATGGGGATAAAATATGCTTGGAGAAACTTGTATACTGGGTCGTCGCCAATATCTTTTGTAAAGCGGGGGATTTGAACTCTCATCGGCAAATCTGAGATCATCCAACCCATGTGGCTCCACCAGAAGCCTTGATTAGAATCGTGGGGATCTTCTTCGGTGTCGGAATGTATGTGGTGTAACCGGTGCATTCCTACCCAGTCAATGGGCCCACCTTCACAGGACAGAGTGCCACAAATAACTAGAAAATACTCTAGCCATTTCGGTGTTTGAAAACTACGGTGGGTAACGAGACGGTGAAATCCGAGGGTGATCCCTAAACCACCTGTTACCCAGTGCAGGAATACTGCTAAGCCGACAGCAGACCAGCTAAAATTACCCGGTAGCAAAGCAAATAGAGCGCCAGTGTGTAGAAAGGCCATAAAGCCTACAACAGGCCAATCAGGAGAAGTTTTTTTGGAAGTTGCAATCGTCATGAAGATATTATGTTTACAAACTAGGGGCCGCATTTACGCGATAATCAGCAGCGCGCACGCAAATGGTGAGCGAGGTATAGATGAATAGCGTTTCACGGCTACAGGAAGCAGAACAGGCACTCTTTCAGATTTTTTCTGGTATTGACGCGACAGTCAAGCAAAATCTTCAACGAGTCTTAAAAGCTTTTCGCAGCCACCGGGTTGGAGTCCACCATTTTGCAGGTGTTACGGGTTACGGCCACGATGATTTAGGGCGGGAGACTTTGGACGGGGTGTTTGCCGAAGTGGTAGGGGCCGAGGCCGCGGCTGTGCGGGTACAGTTTGTTTCGGGTACTCACGCGATCGCCTGTGCTCTTTTTGGCATCCTGCGCCCTGGTGACGAAATGTTGGCAGTGGCTGGTTCTCCCTACGATACTTTAGAAGAGGTCATCGGCTTGCGGGGGCAAGGTCAAGGTTCACTGATCGAGTTTGGCATCCTTTACCGTGAGTTGCCTCTAACTCGCGAGGGAAGTGTGGATTGGCAGGCACTGAGCTCTGCTATTTCAGCAAAAACTCGCCTGGTTTTTATCCAGCGCTCTTGCGGCTATTCTTGGCGATCGAGTCTGTCTATTTCTGAGATTAAAAAAATCGTCACAATAGTCAAACATCAGAATCCTAACACAATTTGCTTTGTTGATAATTGTTACGGAGAATTTGTTGAGGATTGTGAACCTACTGCTGTTGGTGCGGATCTGATGGCTGGTTCTTTGATCAAAAATCCGGGGGGTACGATCGTCCCTACTGGCGGTTATGTGGCTGGGAGGGC
>JAYUGZ010001017.1:0-6599 GCA_043767465.1 Cyanobacteriota bacterium | reverse complement strand
TTATTCAAAAGAGCCACAGTCCGCTTGACATCGGCTTCGGCTAAAACCGGATCGGCTGGTACTTCAACGGCGATAATTTTATTATCAACTCTTAATTTTGGAGCCATTTGCTGAGCGATTTTTTCCGCTTTCAATCGCAGCTTTTGATTCGGCACTCGTCCCGAAATCTCCAAGACTTTATCTTTAACATCTGCCGCGAGGCGATAAACAGATAGCTCGGGAACAGATTGTAAAGCTAAATTCGTCTCTGCTTCTAAGCGGGCTGCAACTTGGCTGCGGTATTGATGAATACCCCAAGGTATGCCAATTAAACCTAACGCTGCTAAACCGATAATTTGTAACATTGGAATTTTAGAAGATTTAACTTTTACATCTGTATCGACGATTAATTTTTGCAAATTCGAGTTTACTTCTGTCGGGACAGAGGTTGGGTCGCCGTTAAATAACTGGATTTGAGTCCCGTATTCTTGAAGAATATTTTTGAATATTACTCGCATTTTGTACTTAAACCACTGGCGGGTTTCTCCTTGCATCACTACTGCTAGATAACACGATCCCGCTACTTCCAATACGATCGTAGATGTGCCGTATTCTATAGCATCAATTTCTGCTATAGTTCCTGACTGAGATATGCAATCGTTGACAAAAGCGCGAATAGCAGTCAGCATTCCCGCTACCATGTCTGATTCTAGCTGTTCGCGTTCAGAGTGCTGCACTGCTGAAATTACTAAGCCCGATTCTGTTTGGATTAAAAATACAGCTTTAACAGTCAGCGGTGTAGTTTCTTTCATCAGCAATTCTGCTTCAGAAATTCCCTGCAATTTGGCTTTGAATTTGCGACTAATTCCCTCAGGACTTAAAGATGATTCGAGTTTTTCATTAATCTCCCGGATCATCTCTGCCATGTATTTTAAAATTGTGCTGCCGATTATCGGATAAAGTGCATCGGACATTGCTTCTCGCTTGAGATGAATTTGCTGTTTGATAGCAGAGGCCATTTCTGGCGCGAGCGCCATGGCAATTTCATCGGGCGATTCACTCATTCTGTGGGTGATTCCTACAGGGATAGCGGGCGATATCGCTACTCCCATCGAGTGTCTGTTTTCTCGGGTTTTGGTATTAATTACTTCATCAATTATCGGAGCTATGGTTTCGGTAAATGATTGTCTCGACTCATTAATTGTTTGGATCATCATTTCGGGAAAGATTAGTTTAATTTGGGTCACTAATTGTTCCCGATTGCCTCCCCATTCCGTATCAGTTAATTTGCGATCTAGTTCTTCAACTTTAAGGTTGAGTTTGTGATTGTAACCTACAACTTGATCTAACAATGGTAAAATAGATTCGATGACCGACTTTTCTAGTTGCGCGTGATGGCTAACCATCAGCTCGTCAATCAAAGGTTTGAGTAAATCGGTAAACAAGTCTGTCGATTCATATATTCGGTGTTCGATCGCCACAAGCTTCTGTTCGATCTGTCCGAGTCTTTCATCAATCCTTTTATTCTGAATGATGGCATCCACAGCGGGGGCGATCGCAGATTCTATCTCTAGCTTTGCTTCCCGAATGCTGCGGGACAGCATCTCTATGATCGCGGGCATGATTCTTGCCATCAACCCTTCTATCTCAGCTAAAACTTGCTGCTGAACTTCGGTAATCTTATTTTCATTTTGCAATATTTGTGCTGCAATACCGCTGTTTTGAATAGCCGTATTGACCAACGGTGCGATCGCCTCTTTCACCTCTAACTTTGTCTCGTCTATTTTCCGGTTCAGCGACTCAATCATTAACGGCATCAACCTTGCCATGATTTCTTCCGGCTGAGACTTTTGCTGTCGCTGAAGATTATTTAGTCTACTTTCTACATCGCTGAGTTTTCCTTGAACTTCTCTTTGCAGAATTGCTGATTCGATCAAAGGTGCGATCGCCCCTGCTACCTCTAATTTTGATTCATCGATTTTACGGTTCAGCAAATCAGTGATAGCTGGCATTAGCATCGCCCTAATCTCTTCTGGCGTCTGAATTTGCGACTGTTGCGCAGCCAGACGGCGCTCAATGATGCTCAATACTTTTTCTTCTATTTCTACCCAAGCTATTCTTACCTGTACTGAGGGCGTTACAGCTTCTACAACCTCTAACTTTAATTCACTAATTTTGCGGTTCAGCAACTCGTTAACTATCGGCACTAGCTGCTTGACTAAATCTTCTGGTTGGTGCTGAGAACGCTGCTGAATATTCGCAAGTTTATCTTCAATTCTTACTACTTTTTCTTCCAGCCCGTTTTGATTGTGAATCACTTGATTGATTGTCGGTGCGATCGCCGAAGTTACCTCTAACTTAGAATCCTCTACCTTGCGGGTGAGCAGATCCCCCACCATCGGCATCAACCGTTTAATTAACTGTTCTGAATTAGACAAGTGCTGCTGGTTGAAGTCAGCAATTTGATTTTCCAAACTCGTTAATTTTGCCTGCAATTCGAGGCGATTAATTTTATTATTGCTGCCTAGTTCGATCGCCTTATTTAATTCCGACTTCAACCGCTCTAATTCTTCTCTTACTAACTCCGGAATTAACGGTCTCAGTAAATTCATCAACTCTTTAGGTTCAGACATCAGCTTCTCAAAAAATTCTAACCTTTGTTCCACGCTGAAAACCTTAGTATAAAATTCTGGCAAATCTCTTTCAAAAAGCAGTTGCTGCAACCGCTTAAACTGCTCCACTGCTTGTTCTAGCTCTTGCTCCGAGGGCTGATAATTTTTTTCGACATTCGCCAAAGTTCTAGATAAACCTGATAAACCCTGTTCCTGATTATTTTTTGGTAGTCTTTGAGATGGGATCTCTTCATTATTATTCAAAACCTCCGGTACAATAGCCGGTGATTCGATCAGAAAAGACAATTTTTTGCGACGTGTTTCCTCATCCTCTAGTCGATCCACCGGCTTTTCGGAGGGCGGTAACTTCAGCTCGCGGGGCTCCTTTTTGGTTTTTTTCACTAACTGCAATTCAGTCAGTATGGTTAGCAACTCCTGAAGTTGATCTCCCGCGTTAGGAATTGCCAGAATTCCATCAGATACCTCTTTTTCTGACTGATATATTTTGCCTAAATTATCATTAGATGCTGCCATAGTCTGCTACCAAAATCTGATTTTAACCGATCGACTAAAATGACCAACTTGCTTGTCGCCTCGCGCCAGCGAAAATCAGTAGAAATGACAGAATTTTTCGCAGCGTCAGGTGTGCTAAAGCTATCGCCCTATTTTAACTGCTGCTCTGCGACTAGCCAACTGGGCCGCCAACTGCAATGCTGCCTTCATGCTGGAGGCATCGGCAATCCCTTGACCTACAATATCAAAAGCTGTGCCGTGATCGGGAGATGTGCGGACAAAAGGCAAGCCAATTGTGGTGTTGACTGCTTTGTCGAATGCCATCATTTTAACAGGAATCAAGCCTTGGTCGTGGTACATTGCCAAGTAACCGTCGTGAGCTTGTTTGGCTAAACCGTACCAAACTTTAGCCGGTTTTACCCACATGGTATCTGGGGGTATTGGCCCGTCTAACTGCACTTGAGGAAAGCGATCGCGCTGCGTTTCCAACCAAGGTATCATCCAGTCTTGCTCTTCATTTCCCAGTTTGCCATTTTCACCGCTGTGAGGATTTAAGCCCGAAATCGCAATTTTCGGTCTTTCTATCCCAAAATCTTCCCGCAAACACTCTATCAGCAATTCTAGTTTTTCGCTCAGCAATTCTGGAGTTAAAGCATCGGGTACTTGACGCAGGGGAATATGTGTGGTAGCCAGTAAAGTTACCAGCGTCCAACCGCTGTGGGGAGATGTGGCGGCAAACAGCATTCCGAACCGCTGCGATGAAGCTTTTTCTGCCAGGAGTTCTGTTTGTCCTGGATAATTGTAACCTGCTGCTTGCCAGCAAGTTTTGGAAATTGGGCCAGTGACGATCGCACAAAATTCCCCGTCGAGGGTACGGGCGATCGCCTGTTCCATATACGCAAAGCTAGCCGCCCCACTAGCAGCATTCCCGACACCGGGGATAATTTCGCCCCATTTGCTGTCTGGTTCAATATCAATAATATTTAATGTTTCGGGATTTGCCGCGAATGCTGCTGGATGGCTCGATCGCAACCGATCGTAAGTTTGTTGCAAAATCATCCTAGATCCGAAAACCGTCACCATCAAAGCAGCAGCCGGATCTGCCAAAGCCTTGAGAATCACTTCCGGGCCAATTCCCGCCGGATCTCCCAGAGTTACAGCTAGTTTTGATTTCCGATCGAGACTCAAGGCAGTTCTCTCCTACAAAATACCGGAATTTCCGCACTGAAATTTTAGCATTTAGCCTGCTGCTTTCCCAAAAACCCCAGAAAAATGCTGAAAACCCCGCTAATCCGAGGCGGCGGAGTAAAACTCGCCGCAGTCCTTCACAAAGGCTGTGAAGTTCTGCGATGCCGATCGTTGATCGAAGGTAGCTCGATACAGTAAAATACTTAGCATGACACAGGCTGTAACAGCGTTGATACGTTAAAGCGCGATCGGCAAGTGGAACGATTGGTCAAGAAGTAGTAATCTCAAGTGGGATACCCAGCCACTCTCAAAACAGTACGCCAAGCGAAACTTGACCCGGAAACCAGCAAAACTAAAATTTTCGCTCAAAAAGTAGGGCGGGACACGCCCCAACTCTAGGCCAGTATCCTAGTAAGCTTGATTCAGATGAACCCGCACAGATTGTCTAAACTCGACTGTTTGGTTGTTACTTTGGTACGATCAAATAGTTCAGGAATTGCTCGCAAGAGATAGTTAATTTTAAGGTAAGTGACTGAATTGAGAATCCCCGTTGATGAGATAGCGGGTAATGTCAAATTATGTTTACTTAATTTGCGATCGTCAAGGAACTCTAAAACAAATGAACCCTGAATTTCTCACCGCAACCTTTTTATCCTTCTCCCTAATTTTCGTCGGTATCGGTGGAGGCTTGCTACTGCTCAAACTCCAAGGCGGCGAAGAGTAAGTCATACCGGACGCATCAACCGGGTTTTTCTACCATAAAAATCATGCAGCACCATTGGCAAGATTAGAAAAACCCGGTTTATTCAAATTTATTCTCCTAGTCCTGAGTTATTAAAACACATCGTTGCAAAGACATAAGTATCTAGGCCCCAAGCAAAATTTTTAGCGATCGATAAATAAGCAGGTATTTTCCTGTCGCAGATTTTTTCACAGACTGCTGTCTCATCCCCGATGCCGGACGCCTTGGGCTTTCTACCACGCGCCGCCTGCCTGCCCGATCGCTTAATGAGAAAAATTCTGGCTTTTGTTAAGTTTTTATAAAAAACATCACAAAAACCTGATACCATCTTATAGAAAGTTTAAGATTCATCATTAATCCCTAGATGACTTTATTGATTTTAGGTGCCACCGGCACCCTCGGCCGCCAAATAGCTCGCCGCGCCCTAGACGAGGGCTACCAGGTGCGCTGTTTAGTCAGAAATTACAGAAAAGCGGCCTTTTTGAAAGAATGGGGCGCCGAACTCGTACCGGGGAACCTTTGCCAGCCAGACAGCCTGACTGCTGCACTAGAAGGCGTCACTGCTATCATCGATGCAGCAACAGCCAGCGCAGCCGATTCTGTCAGCATCAAAAGAGTAGACTGGGACGGAAAAGTATCGCTGATCCAAGCAGCAGTAGCAGCAGGCGTCAAGCGTTACATCTTCTTTTCGTTTCTCGACGCTGAGAAATATCCCCAAGTCCCTTTGTTGGAAATCAAGCGCTGTACCGAGTTGTTCTTGGCAGAATCCGGTCTAGATTACACAATCTTGAGACCTTGCGGCTTTTTGCAAGGACTGCTGAGCCTGTACGCAATGCCGATTTTGGATGGTCAGGGAGTCTGGCTGCCCAACAAGCCGTCAGCCCTTGCCTACATGAACACTCAGGACGTGGCTAAATTTGCCGTCCGGGCGCTTTCCGTTCCCGAAACCGTCAAGAAAACCTTTCCGGTGGTGGGAAATCGTGCTTGGGATGCTGAAGAAATCGTGCGGTTGTGCGAGCGGCTGTCTGACAAACAAGCCAAAATTACGCGCACCCCAGATGCCTTGTTGCAGGCTACTCGTCAATTTGCTAAGTTCTTTCAGTGGAGTTGGAACGTAGCTGACAGATTGGCTTTTTCAGAAGTTTTGGCAGCCGGAAAACCCTTGAAAGCTCCGATGGATGACGTTTACAGCGTCTTCGGAATCGACCCCAAAGAAACTACTACTTTGGAGTCTTATCTCGAAGAATACTTTAATCTGATTATGAAGAAGCTCAGGGAAATAGAGTACGAGCAGCTTAAGACGAAAAAACGGAGTAAACAAAAGATGCCCTTTACATTTTAAAGTGCCGAAAGCAGGGATTATATACAACGATGTTAAACCTGTGGCTTGTCGCATCGCCGCAGAGTTGCAAGATAAGCTGACTGCCCGCGGCTGGGAGGTCTGCTCGGTTTCTGGTTCTGGAGGTATTCTGGGCTATTCTAGCCCCGATCGCCCGATGTGCCATACTCCGATCGACCAACTCGTCCCCCCCGGTTTTGACAGCGACATGGAGTTTGCAGTGGTT
>JAYUGZ010001016.1:0-16936 GCA_043767465.1 Cyanobacteriota bacterium | reverse complement strand
GGCATTTTCGACAACTTGATTCTCTGCTACGATGATGTTTCCACCAAAGCGGATGAGGTTGGTCTTGTTGATATTGATATCAGTCTGAGCCAGGGCATTGCCTGCAAATATTAAGCAAATTGTCGCTAGGAAAGCTAAAATTAATTGTTGCCATTTCATCAAGTTTATCCTCATCAATAAAAATAATCTGGACTATATTTTATGATATGCAACAAAGGTGAGGAAACTGTGAAGAAAGCTTAGGAAGAATGGCAATAATTTATATTTTTTTTGCAGATTATGCTAGCTTACTCTTTAAAATTGGCGAAGGTACTGTTCTTAAGGAATAGGTTTTATGAAAGCAGGGTTTAATTTATATAATTCTGAGCAATTCAACGGTTTAAATCTTGTCTTGTTAAGGCTTGAATCTCAGTTCGCAGTGCGCTAATTTCTGCTTGTAGAGCTTGAATTGATTTTGCACTCGCTATTTCTGCTTCACCATTCTCGGCATCGCGATCGATAAAATATGTTGCCAGGGTTGCTGTCAAATAACCACATACTGCAACCGCATACAACCCCAGCAAAAAACACAGCACCCGCCCTTCCGCCGTTTTCGGAAAGTAATCAGAGCCGATCGTAGTCATCAACATTGCCGTCCACCACAGCGCCGTAGCATAGTCACTGATCCCACCAGTACCATCAGGAAGTTTGCGCTCAAACGCATACATTCCAGCCGCGCCAATTAAGGTGACGATCGCAGTTAACGCCACCACATAGCCAAACCCTCGACGCTGAAAACTAGCACCGAGTAATCGCATTCCTTGATTCGTCCCGATCGTCAGTCGCAACAACTGCAATCCTCGAACCGCATGAACCGATCGCAAAGGCTGGATAACTCGCAAAATCCGAAAGATTCGCAACGCTGGAAGCAGCAGTGAGAAGGCGATTAACCAGTGGTGTTTCAGGTAAGAGAGTTTGCGAGGAGCAAGCATAAATTTGATGCCAAAATCCAGGATAAAGGCGATCCAAATAGTAGAGGCGATCGCCTCTAGCAAAGAATTCAGTCCCCAAACTAGCTCGACTATCAACAATCCTAACCAGGCAAAACTCAGCACCACCAGCGGCATTTCTAGCCAATCTTCCCACTGTTGCAGCACTTCGCAGCGCTCTCTATCCAAGGCCGATTCTGGTTGATTCTGATAGCTCATAGCGGGTTCGGTCTCTTTTTCGGCATAAAATAATTTTCTTTGGATTGTTAAATTGGCGTGAGTTCTACGGATTGATTTCATTCCACTCACCTGTTTGATTTCAGGTATGTCGCCTTCTATGTTCTAGATTTAGCCCATTGAGTCTGACCCCAACCTAGAGCCACCAAGCCGATCGCCGCTATCCACCCCACGGTCAATCCTTGCAGAAACCCAACGGTCGCACTGACAAGCAGCACCACTTGCACCACCAGATAGTCTCTCAGCGATAGCTTAAACCCAGCTATAACGACCCACTCGATCAGCAGCGACAAACCCAAAAACAGCAGCAAACCGCCCAGAACAGGCTTAGGACAGTAGGAGAGTAGCGAAACCCCTAGCGTGGAGACAACTAAGAATACTCCCGCATCAATTAATGTCGCTAACCGATTGCTTCCCATCTTGTGTGCCAGCATCGATTTGCTGAGGGAATGGAAACTGAGAATGCCGCCAAAAAGCCCGATCGCCAGATTGCCCATCCCTGCGATCGTCAGTTCTCGGTTGATGTCAATCTTCTGCTGTGTCACCAGCTTGAGAGAACTCACATTCATCAACAGCGAGATTGCCGCCGTCACACCTACGGTTGCCAGACACATCCACTGAGCCGCGATCGCGCTCCAGTGTACCTGCGACAGATCAAGAAAGTGAGAGTGCGAGCTATGAGCGCTTGGAGTGGCAGCAATGTTTAATGTCCACCCCTGATTACTAGCTTGCGCCGCAGATGTGCCACTGAGCGAGAGCAGAATATAGAACACGGCGATCGAGCCAACCAAACTTGCAGAGAGAATCAGGGGATGCGAGCGAAGGTGAGAAATCAGCAGCAGATAAAGTGCCAGCAGCAGTCCGGGTAGCCACTGCATCAAGACTTGAGCTTGCAGCAAGACGGGCAATTGAGCCAGTTCGAGCGGGCGATCGGTCATCAGCTTGAAGGCACCTTTAACGAGCAGCCAACCCGTGCTGGCAATAAAGCCACCGATGACAGCATCGGGCATCGATCGCACCAGTTTTCCTAGCCGCAGCCAACCTAACAGCAGCAAAAATGCACCCGTGAGTAGAGACGTTAACGCAATTGTTGCCAATGCCGTCATCCACAGTTCAATGGCGGATGTGGTAGGCGGCAGGCTCTTAACGATCGCTCCGATGCTCCAAGCAAGAATTGCCGTGGGAACGGTACTTAAGTCAGCCACCATACCCGGCAAGGAACTGGTTAGGGCAACCAGGATGCGGGTTGAGGCGGCACTAAACAGGACTAGCCCAATTCCCGGAGCCAGATGTGAAGACAAACTGCCAGAAAAGATCAGCACCGCGTAGGAAAGATCAAAGAGTACGCCGATCGCCCCAGTTGTTAAACCAACCGTTAGGTTAGGCAGTAAGCGAGTGGGATGCAGTTCGTGGCGCAATTGGGGCAGCAGATGTTGTTTCACCCAATCAGTCTTGCTATTAAGTATGTTCATGAGGAAGGCTCCTGATTTGAGTCGAATACTCTGAGCCATTAGAACGCGCCAGAAGTATCAAACGTGCAATTCCATTTACCACGCCCAAAACCGCACACACACTCAGCCAAAGCATCAGATCCAGCATAGACCGAAACAGCACTACATATCCAAAGAATCGATCGGACACCAATGTGAATAGCCAAAATACGAGTAGAAAAAACGCTGGCAAGAATGTGCAGCCAATCCCTAACCAGACACGCCACAATGGAGTTCTACGAATCGCCTGTTTCCATTGCGGTAAGTAAAGCAAACTGCGGATTGCCAGCTATTACACCTATAGAACCCATTTGACATCTTAGGGAGAGGCTGGCAGCCTCTTCAATTTTTGCCTAATTTTTGGTAACTTAATAATGAAGAGGATCGAGTTTAAATTATGTGAGTATATTGAAGCGAATTAAATAAATTAAAGCATCGCTTTACTTTGAAATAAGCAAACTGTTTCTAACCAAAAACTTGCCGTCAAATGTGATTGGCAGTGCTTCTCCATCTAAAATCGATTTTCCTGTGTTTGCTTTTCGGGCATGAATATGGAGATGTGGTTCGCCGGTGTTTCCTGAATTGCCAATTTTAGCGATCGCATCTCCTGATTTGACTAACGATCCGACTTGGCTAGTGATGCTACCTTTCAGAAGATGAGCCATTAAGATATCAGCACCCTGACATCTCAGTAGAATGTGGTTTCCAGCAGGATTTTTTCGGTCGCTTTCCCCCGGAACGAGATTAGGCAAATCGTTGACTAGATTGGCGATCGTCCCATCGCAAGGGCTGTAGAGCGTCTCTCCAAAAATGGCATAATCGGTTAGCGATCGTGGGTAAAGCCCATTTGCTCTAGTTCCCAGAACGTTTAGTTTCGTGATGTCTAAGGCATATCGTTGTGTCGGATGAGTGTTGTGATAATTGATAATGGGGCTATTTCCTCCATGTGCAACATAATATACGCCGTTCTTTAATGGAAAAGACAGATCGATAGATGAGCCAGTAAAAAAATAACCCTTTAGACTAGCTATAAATAGCATCACAACAAAAGCGCTGATTCCTAAATCAAGATAATTTTTAAACGTTTTTGGAGGGTAAAGTGGTAAAGACTTGGCTTTGATGAAAGACTTATATCCTGCTATGACAAATACGATTGGCAATAGAAACCTGATGTAATAACTTAACCAGTCCCACCGTCCATTGAGAAAGATAAAAAGACTATAGAGCAAGATTATTAAAAGATTGATCAGCCAATTGAATTTACTCTCAAATTGTGCCTGCAAAAGCCAAATCAGTAAGCCGACGGGAATGACCAAATGAGTGACCATCAATAGTGCAATATTCAAAATTATAATACAAACCTTTGTTAAACTATTTTTTTGACATTTAGGAGCAATTTAGGGATGGCGCTCGCTTTGATAAAGTAGTCCACTCAAATATCATTACTAACTGTTCTATGAGTTATCAAACGCTCAATCAAACAATCTTTAAATCGTCGATCGACATCTGAGCAGTAATATACTTGCGACCCTTTAATATCCTGTGCCACTTCCAGATCGTGACCGAGACCAAACGGTTCGAGAAATATACTAAAACCAATGCGTGCGGGTAAAATCTCACAGCCAAACAAGTCAGGCATGGTGACGTAGCCAACTGCCAGCGCATCAAAGGGATAGAATCCCTGTTTGTGCAGACGATCTTCCCAAAACGACATCCACGATTGACTTGCCTGACGCAACCAATGAGCGGCTTCATCACCCGATCCTAATTTGTCTAGATCCGATCGCATAATCGTCACCTTTGTTGCTAGTTCAAACGGGGTTAATATCAACGGAATGCCAGAATTTAAAACGATTTTGGCAGCAGGCGTATCTTTGCGGATATTAAAATCGCGGAAATGAAACCACCATTGCTCTCCAGGATGGAACAAATTACCTGGTCGTTTTCCTGCCACCATCACAATGCGCTCCACATTTCTTACCACATCGGGATGATTGACAATGACCGTTGCGATGTTTGTAAGTGGGCCCTGAGCAATAATCGTCAGTTTTTCCTGGCGTAATACGGAGGCGATCGCCTCTGATGCCTGTGTCGATTTCCACTCTGGGCTTCCTGAAGAATGGCTACCCTCATAAATAGGCGTTCGAGCCGCGCCTCCCAAATGCCCGATCACTTGACGCGCAACTTGAAGAGCAGTTTTACCTTTGGTATTGCCAAAAGTTGTGCTGATGCCCCGAAGATCGAGTTCTGGCGATCGAAGTGCCATCATCAATGCCCAACAATCATCCACATCATTAGTTGCGCTTTGACCGCAGGCTGGATCGGTATCAATCCAAATTGGAAGTTTAGACGCATTTGACCTAGGCTTGAATTCCTCTAGGGAATGCTTTGTTATATTCAAAGGATGACTCAGGGTATAGATTTTATTAACGCTAGTTACAACAAAAAAGATTAGAAAGAGATTGGCTAACAATCCGGCGATCGCATATTTGAGATAATCTTTGTTTCTGTAGCGTTGGCAAGAGCGAAAAGCTAGAACAGTGTAATAACTACCGATCGCCACTAACACAGTGAATACTACCAATCCCACAGACTGAACTTTATATCTAATATCCTGATTGGAATAACTCAATCCCAAACCCAGGAGAAACGTTAGCCCAAATCCGATCGCCGGAATTTGCCAACTCAAAAGACATCTACGCCGGATCTTATTCATGTGAAATGCTTGTGAAGTAGGAATTTCCAGAGCCAATCTGTAAAGTTCCACAGCAATTGAGATTATGAGGATCGGATTGGTAGCCCTTTTCCATCTAAGATCGAGTTTTTGGTATTTCTACCAGCACAGAGATCACGAGTAAACTTAGCCCCATAATTTTGATAAAAGCGTTTACTGCGTGTGCATACTCCCATTGGTCACGATAGCGCATCCAATCTGCTGGAATGGGGTTAGTCAACCATTTGGCAAATTCAGCATTCATTGGCGCAACAAACACGATCCAACTCACAAATGCCAGCACCAATACAATCGCTCCGCCCAACGTCCAGTAAAAAGTTGAACCGTGTTTGCGAACAAGAAATGCCAGCACAATTGCCGTAATAATCGCTGTAATTTCAAAAACTGCACCGACTGAGCCAAACAACTTATAAACATTTTCAACAACCGTCACTCTCACCCAAAGTTGCTGGTCAAACTGCATTCTTTGTGGCAACTCTAGCAAATGCGTCATCGTCAAACTGAGACTAAATGAAGCCAGCATAAGTGTGATGAATCGCCAAGATCGGATGAATGTCATTTTGCTCTACCTCACAATAGTAATTTCGGTAGTTCATAGTTAAAATTATGGTCAATACAAGTCTATAAGTAAGCAACAAAGATTTATGTCAAAACTTTATATCTCCCGATTCAACGCTGGCTTAAATCTCAGCTTTAGTTTCTTTTGTTGTCAAGTTGACTTTAACTAAAATTGCCCAATATAATCTCTATCTTTATGAACATTTTAGGATTATTCATCAACTGATATGCGCTCTTCTCCATTTACTTATGTAACAGAATTTCGGCATCCACAGGCATACCCGGTTTCACAAAACCACCGGGTTTATCAAAGCTCAGTTTCACGCCAAATACTTGCTCCACGCGGTCTTTTTGGAAATAAATATTTTCTGGTGTAAAGGATGCTTTGGCATCAATAGATATAACCGTGGCATTAGGGAGTGCGGTACACGTTATTTTGAAATAGCGTTGCACAGTTCCAAGATGATTTGTCTGGTTTTGTGGGATGCGTGTCTCGTCTGTCCATTAGGCTAGAGGCGCAAGATATCCAATGCCATTCACTACAACGGAGGGGAGCTCTCTCTGGGTTCACAAGAGCATAGCGAGAGCGTGGAAGCCCCCATCTTTCAAGTGGGAGATGAAAAAATTGCCATGCTGCTGGTTAGATATGGGACAGTTTCTATGTAACGCCTTAGCCACTTATAAAGCGGTATAGTAAATTCATTGGCATTTTTCCTGATAGGAGCAATACGTACTCGAATACACAAAAAAGCAAAAGTTATTTAAGAGGTAATGGCCATATGCCCGTGATGAATAATGCTCATGCTCTGGTTGTTGGTATCGCAAACTACCAGAAAATCAATAAGCTTCCAGAAAGTGTTTTGAATGATGCTAAAGATATTTATAATTTGCTGATTAGCCCAGGGCACTGTGGTTATTTGCCTGAAAATGTGCAGTTGTTGCTAGATGATAAAGCAACCAAGGAAAACTTACATCAGGCATTGGCTAATTTGGCTCAGGATTGCAACCAAGACTCTACCATTTTCATATATATATCTAGTCATGGTGGGCAGATAGAATTTGGTGAACATATGGGAGAGTATTTGTTGCCAGTACAAATAGACTATACCTCAGAAGAATCATTCGTTGAAACAGCAATTTCTGGTACTCAGTTTACCAAAGCTTTACACGCGATTCCTGCTAAGAAAAAAGTAGTAATTTTTGACTGTTGTCATGCTGGTGGTATTAGTCAACTTAAAGACGCCAATGCACCTGTTATCAAAGCTGGTTTACCGGAAAGCTATTATAATGTCCTAAAACAAGGACAAGGTACAGTTATTTTAGCATCCTCACGTAGCACTGAAAAATCCTATATCCTCCCTGGTGCAGCTAATAGTCTGTTTACTCAACACTTGCTTGATGGTTTTAGAGGGGGAGCTATTGGCGCAGGTGGTGTAATCCGTATTTTTGACGTTTTTAATTATATGCAACCCAAGGTGACTAGAGATTGCAGCAGTCAGCATCCTGTCCTTATCGCTGAGGTTGAAGAAAACTTCCCCGTGGCACTTTACTTGGGAGGCAAGGTACCAGCACCACTTTCCGCGGTATCACCCAACGATACTTACGAGTATGATGTATTCATCAGCTATCATAACCAGACACCAGATAAAACCTGGGTTCGTAAGGGTTTGTTGCCATATTTAGAATCACAGGGATTACGGGTTTGCATTGATTCTCGCTTCCCGTTAGGTGTACCTATGATTACTAATATTGAACACGCTATTCAGAAAAGTCGCTATACACTTGTGGTTTTGTCTCCTGCTTACTTAAGCAGCAGTTACGCCGAGTTTGAAAATTTGATCTCTCAGCACTTAGGACTAGAAGAGAGCAAATACCGTTTAATAGCAGTTAGGCGAGAGCCATGCTTACCAAGACTAGGGCTACGCGCTCTCACCTTGCTGGACATGACTGATGAAGACGAGTTTAAAACTGAGGTAGAGCGATTAGTTTATCAACTGCACCAGCCAGTATCCAGAAGAAATGATTGATCTAGATAGGTAAACCTACCTAAAAAACAGAATACAATATCCCCGGCAACTTCGGCGAAGTCGGGGATCTAAAAGAAGAGCATTTTATAGCTTGTGTAAATAAGAACAATATTCCTGATTATATACATGATAAAAATGACAAAATATCACCTGTTTATCTCCTATGCTGATGATGACAGTGCTTGGGTAAAAGGATACTTACTGGAAGCTTTAAAACAGGCTAATATAGACTACCACTCGGAAGAAAAATTTGGTCTTGGAAAACCGAAGATAGAAGAATTTGAAAATGCTATTCAGCACAGCGATCGCACTTTACTCGTAATTTCCCCTGCTTACTTAGCAGGCTTAGAAAATGGTTATAACAGGTTCTTCAACTTGATGGATCAAGATCATGGGAGGCAAGCTGGAATTTGGCGAATAATTCCCCTAATCTTAGAACCAGTTATGCTGCCACCCAGACTTAATTTTCTGACACCACTACTTGCGACCAATGCACAAGAGCGACAGGAAGCTATTGAAAAGCTTCTTCGCGAATTGCAACAAGAACCTTCGTCTCTTCCACGACCCAAACCTAGTTGTCCCTACCCTGGAATGATACCTTTTAGTGATGATAATAAGTATCTGTTCTGTGGACGTGACCAACTAATCACAAAATTCAAGATATGTTTAAGCAAGCATAATTTTCTAGCAGCTATTGGAGCCTCTGGTAGTGGGAAATCATCACTAATTTTTGCAGGCTTAATCCCCAAACTGGAAGAGAGTAGTTCTTTTGGTGAAGGTAAATGGTTGGTTCGTAAAATGCGCCCTGGTAATGATCCATTACAAGCTTTGGAAATTGCTTTAAACACAGAATTAGCTAAAATTGATGATGATGAGGCAGAATTAGCTAAAATTGATGCTGAGGCAGTAGATTGCGTGTTAAAGACCCAACCAAAAGCTGAGCGTCTTTTGTTAGTTATAGACCAATTTGAGGAATTATTTACCCTTGCTCCTAAAGATGATATATTAGATTTTCAAAAACTATTACTACGTTTAGTCAAAATTACTAAATGCTATGTGGTCATAACCATCCGCGCTGACTTCTATGGCGATTTGATGTCATCACTACTATGGAAAATAGTTAAAAATCACCTAGAAGATGTCGAACCTCTGGATGAAAAAGGGTTACGAGAAGCAATTACTGAACCAGCAAAAAAAACTGAACCTGTGGTTTATTTAGATAAACTTTTAGTGGAGCGTCTTGTATCAGAAGCAGCAGGGGAACCTGGAATCTTGCCCTTCATTCAGGAAACTTTGGTGCGGTTGTGGGATGATGAACTGAAGCAGTCATATTTGACATTAGAAGATTATGAAAATTTAAAATTTATTGATGGTGATGGTGATAATGCTAAAGTTAAAGGCTTACAGGCAGCAATTGCTTATCATGCCAAAGCAACATTCGATCTACTACCGAGTAAATCAGAACAAGCAATTGCTCGTCGCATCTTAGTGCGCCTAGTGCAGTTTGGTGAGGGACGAATTGATACGCGGCGTCAACAGCCTGTTGATGCTTTACGAAATGCTAGTGAGAATTCTCTTGTATTTGAAAATACGTTACAGCACTTAGTAAAGCGTCGTTTGCTTACTCTCACTGGCGAGAAGGAAGTGGCTACTGAAAGTGACCAGGAGAAAAGGGACAATAGAAAAGTGGATATTGCCCACGATGCATTAATTAACGGCTGGCCAACCCTTAAACGGTGGGTAGACAAGCAGCGCCAAGCAGAGGAAGAACGCCGACGTTTGGAGTCTAAAGCAGCAGAATGGATACGGCTTAAGCGTAGAGCTGGTTTATTGGATGTAGAAGAACTTTTGGAAGCTAAAAAGTGGCAATCTAGTAGCGATGCTGCTGAGCTAGGTTGGAGTGAAGACTTACAGAAATTCATCAATGTTAGTGACTTAGCTATTCAAAAAGCAGAAAAACAAAAGCAAACAACCACACGGCTTATTTTTGGAGGACTAATAACAGGATTATTAATCGTTTCAGGGTTTGGTGTATGGGCAGAATTTCAACGAGGACAAGCAGAATTTCAACGAGGACAAGCAGAATATAGAGAAAAAACTACTAAATCGCTTCAGTTAGCCACTGCTTCAGAAGCAAACTTAAATGTAGACACTACCCGTAGCGTTCTATTAGCAATTCAAGCCAATCTAATTCAGGAAACACCTCAAGCTGCTCAGGCTTTATGGAAGGCTTTTCAGCAAAATCATGAGCAATTACAACTAGAACATGATGGCAAAGTTCTTTATGCTGAATTTAATCCTATAAATTCAAAACAGGTGCTAACGGTTAGCGATGATAACACGGCAAAAATCTGGAATCTGGACAATCCCAGTCAGACTCCTATAGTGTTAAAAGGACATACCGATAGTGTTACTTATGGTAACTTTGATGCGAAAAATCCTAAACGAGTATTAACAGTCAGTAACGATGGCACTGCGCGCATTTGGGATATTAATGATGTTAAAAAACCGATAGTCATCAGTCGTATTATGGATAGCACAGAACCTATCAGCTACGGTCGGATTAATCCCAACAATTCTAATCAAGTCTTAACAGTTAGCCAACGTGCTGCTAAATTATGGGATATCAGTAATCCTCAAGCTCCTAAACTTTTAAACAGCTTACAAGGAAGTAAAGGGGAAGTTTGGACTGGTATCTCTGACTCTAAAAATTTTAATCGGGTCATAATCAGCAATAACGTTATAGCAAGGGCATGGGATTCAAGTAAATCTGATAAACCTGTAATTTTAACAGGCGAGCAAGCAACTATTTGGCAGAATATTTTTGAGCCTAAAAATTCTAGTTTTTATGGTGCTGTTAATCCAGTAGACTCGAATCAGGTCTTAAAAGTTAGTGCAGATGGGAAAGTGAAAATATGGGATATCAAAAAATCTAGTGCTATCTTAACTCTTTACGGTCATACAGCACCAATTAGATGGGCAAGCTTTGATCCTAAAAACCCCAAGCGAATCTTAACAGCTAGTGAAGATAAAACAGCACGAATCTGGGATATTAGTGATAAATCGTCTATAATGATATCTAATCGAAAAGGTAAGCAAGGCTCTAGCATTGTATCTGCGTCTTTCAGTCCCGACGCACCAAATAAATTATTAACTGTCGCTAGAGATGGTACTCTCACTAACTGGGATATTAACAACCTCAAAAATAACCAAATATTACCAAAGAAGCTTGATTCTATGGAGGATGCTCGGATTGACCCCAATAATCCAAATCGCATTGCAACTGTTAACCGAGATGGTATTGCAAAATTAACAACAGATAAATCGGTAATTCCATTAATAGCCAATGGCAGAGTAGAAAGTATTACTTTTGATCCAAAGAATTCCAATCGTATATTAACAGTAAGCAATACGACATCAACAGCAACTGTTTGGGATGTTAGCAGCAATACTCCTAAAAAGTTGCAAGAGCTAAAAGCACCACCCACCAGTCCGATGAACCAAGGCGAATTTGACCCCAACGACTCAAATCGTGTAGCAACAGTTGGCGGCGATGGAATAGTCAGAATCTGGAATCTTAAGCAACAAAATCAACCAGAAAAAAACTTGACTGTAAGCCGAGACCAATTATGGCACGTCAGTTTTGACCCAAAAAACTCTAACCGTATTGTGACAATGGGAAGTGATCAAATAGCCCGTGTTTGGGATATTACAGGCAATAAAATAATAACGGAATTAGCTGGACACCAAGATATAGTTAACTATGGTAGCTTTGATCCTAACAATTCTAATCGGGTGCTAACTGTTAGTTACGATGGTACTGCTCGTGTATGGGATTTAAGAAATCCAGATAATCCATTAATTCTTAAGGGAGATAATCAAAAGATATTTTATGGTAGTTTTGATCCCAATAATTCTAATCGAGTTATAACAGTTGATAGCGAAGGAATAACACGAGTTTTTAAGATAGGTGGCAAAGACTTATTATCTCTTGCCTGGAATAATGCTAGTCGTTGCTTTAATGAGAAGGAAAAAAAAGATTATGACTTGAACAACCAAGATTTTTGGAGCCGATTGTCTGCATATTTTAACAATAAGCAATCAATATCTACTCAAAATCAGCGTCCACATTGTAAGTAACTAATTCTGGAGATTAAACATGAAAAACAAACTTGTCATCACTTTGCTGTTATTGTCCACCAGTCTGTCAGTTGCGCTGACAGGATGTAATCCGAGTAGTAACTCTCAAAACAACAGCTCTCAAAACAACAGCTCTCAAAATAATAGCTCTCCAATAAAAGCACCTGAATGGAATGAAGTAAAAGTAATAATGAAAAAACCAGTAATCAGCGTGGAGGATTTACAGAAAATTAGTAGATACGATTCTTATCAAAGCAGTGAAAATGAAATTGACGAAATAATAGATATTTATAATTCCAGTAAAAATCCAAAAATTAGGATGAAGCTACTAAATATACTGGATCGCAATTTATCTTACAATTTATCTAATCTCAAACAAAGTAATAATTTTTCAAAACTCTTAACTTTATATCAAAATATTGTTAAAAGTAATGATAAAGCTCTAGCTCCCATAGCTTTAAAGGGACTTGTATTTGTAGAAGGAGATTCTCAAAGTCCAAAATGGCAAGATTGGTCTTGGTCAAAAGAACTTATTATTTTACTAGAAGAAGCTGTCAATAAAAAACTTTATAATTTATCTGCATTGGGATATTATGAGCAATTAGCTTTAGCTAATAAATACCCAAATTCACTTTTTACCAAAGGTTGTAAAGAATACGTAAAATTTTCTGGGGGTAAATATTTTGGTGGTGGTGATGAAGATGCAGATGCAGATGCAGATGCAGATGCAGATGCAGGTACAGTTTTTAGACAGCCATTTATTCCTGGCAAAGAAATAGCTCATTTGAAAGAGTTTGTAAAAAAATATCCTGGACACCCTGGTTCAAATGATTCACTATATCGCTTGGCGCGTGCTTATGAGGTACAAGGAGATTACGAAAATGCAGTAGTATATTATTACGACTCATCTGAAGCGCCTGATGGTCTTTTGAGAAATGTAGCAACGAACAGAATTCTTTTCATTATAGATTTACTAATGTCTAGTGAATTGCTGGCAAAATTTCTCGCCAATCATCCTAATCATCCTCTAACTCCATACATTAAATATAGTAAAGCAGTTCATTTAATACGGGAGTATAAATATTCGCAGGCTGAATCTGCACTTGAGGATTTTTTGCAAAATTACCAAGATGGTACATATCCGCATCTGCTAGCAGAATCTTTTCAGGAATCTGAAGAGTATCTTGGAGCAATTTTTTGGACTAAGGTAAAAGAGCAATTAGACCAAGTAAAAAAATTAGCTAAGATTCGCAATCAACAACCTAGTGATAAAAATTTGTATGAAGAAGCTAAGTTATGGATTGATGAGGATCAAACAGATGATGGATTTACTGCATATAATTATCTGTGGAGACGAGAATTAAGCACCACACATTACAATCTTGTTCCTCCAAAATGGGAAGGTATTATCACTTATAATGCAAAAACAGTAACTGCTGACTTTATAAAGAAAACCAACGAGAATTATAAATCGCAAATTAGTTACTTGAGAAGTATAGAGTTATTTGAACAGCTCATTAAACAGTATCCCAAGTCTGAGCTTGTTGAAAAAGCTAAATATTCTATTGCTCTGAACTACTACTATTTGTGGGGACGTGAATATCCGACATTTTTTGAAAATATAATTTCTTCGGAAGATCAGGCCGTTAAGAGCTTTGAAGAATTTGTCACAGAATTTCCCAAGAGTTCTATGGCAGATGATGCCTTGTATACAATTGCGTATATTAGTATCAGAAATAATTCGCAAAAAGCTGAGGAAGCACTGAGAAAGTTATTAAAAGATTATCCCAATTCAAAGATTAAAAAACAGGCTGAAGAATTGATGAAACAAATAGTTTACAAGCCTTAGCTGATTTAATCTCACTTGCTGAACCTTTTGCCACTTTGTGGCCTGCTACCATAAAACACATCCGATTACATTGTTCTGCCTCATTCATGTAGTGGGTGGTCACGAGAATCGCAGCGCAATTACAAATGGCATAATTTAATTTTTAACTTGTAATTTTTACTTGTTAATTAACTGTCGATCGATGAGACTGATGCGCTTTGAGCTGTGCTCGTAGTTGGGCAATTTCAGCCGCCATATCGAGCACCATTGCGGCTCCGACTAAGTTCAGCCCCAAGTCTTGACGCAATCGCTGAATCTGAGAAATTCGAGCAATCTCGCGGGGATGTAGCATGGAGCCGATCGGCTCAATTACTCCTAACTCAATATAAACTTGTACAAGTGTAATCGAAGTTTCCGTCACAAATGCAGCATATTCAAAAGTGTAAAGTTGCTCACCTTCAGGTGAAACCACGGTTGTTGAAAGGCTGAAGCTCATAATTTTATTTCCTCTAACTGGGCGCGGGGGTTAAAGTTGGTATTAGCCTGGATTTTTTCGTAGCATTCTTGCTCGATCGCACTTAAGTCTTTTGGCGTGACAATCAGGAGTTTGGCGAGTAAGTCACCGCGTCCCCCTTTTTGCAATGTCCAGCCTTTGCCGCGCAGTCTGAGGGATTGTCCCGATCGCACTCCTTTAGGCACTTTCATCGTCACGCTACCATCGGGTGTGGGCACGCTGATTTCGGCCCCTAAAACCGCTTCATCGGGGCGAATTGGCACGTCACAAACGAGGTCATCACCCTCGAATCGGAAGCAGGAATGGGCTAAAACCTCGATCGTCAGATACAAATCGCCACGCTGTTGAGAAAACGGGCTGGCGCGGCCTTTACCCTTGAGGCGAATGCGACTACCTGGTTTTGCGCCTGCGGGAATGCGAACGTTGATGGTTTCGTCGTCGAATTGCAGCCGTTTTTGGACACCGTGAAACGCTTCGGAAAATGTGAGTGCGATCGCAGCTTCGCTATCCGGTGCGGGGGCTTGGGAGCGAAATCCGCCACCAAAATCATCGAAGCCGCTGGTTGTGTTGGTTCTACGTTGCGCTCCGTTTCGCGATCGACCTAACAAATCCTTGATAAATGAATCAAAGTCAGTGTATTGATCGAAGTCAACCGTCCCAGAATTAGTTCCTCTAGATGGTGGTGCTTCACTGTAAGCAGGCTGATTCCAATGTTCGCCAAAGCGATCGTATTTCGGCCGTTTCTCTGGATCGGAAAGCACCTCATTTGCTTCATTCAGGTCTTTGAATTTTGCCTCTGCGTCTTTGTCTCCAGGATTTAGATCGGGATGGTATTTACGAGCAAGTTTGCGGTAAGCTCGTTTGATTTCTTCAGGAGTTGCCGTTTTGCTGACTCCTAGGATGGTGTAATAATCTTTAAAATCTGTTGCAGTTGGCATCACTGACCTGTTAAATTGGGTATATTTTTAGTTGGAAAGTTAAATCATTTTGTTTATGAGTCTATGAGGGCGGGCACGGGGGCACCGCCCCTACAATTGGCAGGGCAATTTCATCCTTTGTAGGGGCAATCCCCCCGTGGTTGCCCTCTTGGACTTTATCTCTTAGTCCGCGCAGGCGGACTTTGTTTGTGTAGAAGCGGTTTAAACCGCCGAATTATCTTCATTCAATTTATTGTTTTTTGAACATCAAAACCGACCATTTGGGTAGATTTATATAGAGTTTTCCGTCTTCCTGAACTCGCAGATCGTACTCATAGTTTCCCGAATCATTCCAACCACCATACTGAGGTGATTGAGAGTTGAAAATTTCTTCCCACCGACCTGTTTCTGTTCCCATATGAATGCCGTAATCATGTTCTTGCCATTGACTATCGCTCAGATTGACGACAACCACGACAATATTGCCGGACTCATGCCAGCGTTTGAAAGCTAATACCACATTCGCATAGTCTTCATGAATGAATTGCAAAGTAGAACTGCGTAAAGCCGGATTGTTCCAGCGTACCCAATTGACATCTCTCACCAGATTTCGCATGGAGATACCGATCGCATCTCCGGCAATTTCCCAGTCAAATCGATGTTCTGAAGTGGCTGGATTGCGATCGGGATTTGGCCACCAATAACCCCAGTGATGACATTCCGAACCCATAAACAGCATCGGCGTGCCCGGAATCGCCACATTTAATGCCCAACCGAGTCGCGCTTTCGATCGCGCATACCAGTTATCTCGTCCTCCAAATAGCTCAACAAAATAGCGATTCTCGCGTTGATTACCACTATTACCATCAGCAATTTGATCGTGTGAACCGAGCAAATAGTGCACTAAATTCCAAGGACGATCGAATCCCATCCAGCCGATAAATGACTTTAGTTGATCGATCGCATTCTCTGCATTTGCGGCCTGACGATAGGCGAACGGATCTGCCATCCCCCAAACCGCATTGAATCCTAATTCGCGGATCGCTTTACCCCAGCGATCCCGCTGATCTGCCGTCCATTCTGCAATCAAATACTTATCGTTCCAATAGGGATTTTCTCGTATTCCTGCAATAATATACTGAGTACATTCCCACGTCAGACTATGCGCCATATCAAACCGCAAACCATCACCATGATACTCATTCAATAGCATCCGCGCGTTGTCAAGTAGAAAGTTTTGCACTTCCGATTTCCAGTGAGCAAACGATCGACCATCTTCATCACGGGCTAGTTCATATTGAAACGGGTCTTCAAAATAAATGCCACCACTATCAGTCGTATTACCGTCATATTCCCAGTAGTGATTGTGACTGGTCGAAGCATGATGATACACCACATCAAAAATCACGGCTAGACCGCGATTATGTGCAGCATCAACGAGCGATCGGAGCTCTGCTGGAGTCCCGTACCCATCATGAGGTGCAAACAGGTTGGTGGCTCCATAGCCTTCGTTGTCCACGCCA
>JAYUGZ010001015.1:0-2663 GCA_043767465.1 Cyanobacteriota bacterium | reverse complement strand
GTAAGCGAATTGATTTCGGATATTGCTGTTCCCCAAATATTCGATCGCCTTTCCTGTACAATCAACCTAGAAGGCAAAGAACTGGGAACTGTCGAATTGCCAGTCTGTGACGGGATTGTGACGGGTGCAGTGTTGGTAGATGCGATCGCAGCTCAGTTTGCTTGGCCAATACTTTCACGCTTCTTTCAAGCTAATTCAGATACTCCTCAACTCGAATGGACGCTATTTTTACAAGAAATCTGGAATCGTCCCCATTGGCTTGAGACTCATTTTTACAATCCCGAAACCGCCGATGAAGCAGCCACAATCACTCTCGATACAGATTTGATTGCTGTCGAAGTTAGCGCAGAATTGTCTAACATCAAAGTAGAGATTTCTGAAATAGATGTGCTGGTGGCAGTGGGCGGTGTGGCTATTGGTATTGTAACCGTTGCGGTGGAAAATAATTTTGTTTCTGCTCAAAAAGTGCGATCGACAATTACTCGAAATATCGGTTTTGAATTGTGTGTAGCTGCTGTGCGGGAAGCTTTGGTGGGAAAATCACTACAGGGCGAGATGTCGTTGCGATCGCGCTTAACCGATGCTGCTCAACAAAGGTCGAATCTGCCCAACTGGTTGAATGCACCGGGTTCTGGGGGTATTTACCCGGAAGATGCAGTGATGTTCGGCAGGCGATGCGGTGTCACAGGAACCAGTATCAGCCGCCGGGCCGCACTCCCAGCCCAGGCGCTGCGGGAATTAGCCAAATCGGCAGCAATCGCGGGGGAACCGATAATGCAAATTCCCCGCGAAAACGAGTTACCCAAGCCCGTATTTTACGCACCAGAAATCATTTGGGAAAAATCGCCTTACCGAGAAATTGCTCGCGCAGTGAAATCGCCAGTTTTTGACAATGATAGCGTTACAGAAAAACTGCCAATTCTCGCCTACCGTCGCATTTCTCCCGATGGTTTAAATGCAATTACTCCGCAGGTTTTTGAACAACAGTTGCAGTATCTCAAAGAAAATGGTTATTACAGTGCGACTTGGGAAGATTGGCAAAATGCGAAACGGGATAAAACTCCTTTACCGGGTAAAGCTGTATTGCTTACTTTTGACGGTGGCTATCTCGACTTTTTTACCGACGCTTTCCCTCTCCTAAAACGGTTAGATTTTACAGCGACTGTTTTTCTGGTAGCGGAGTCGATAGGAAAGACAAATAGTTGGGAAAAAGCCGAATTTGAACAAGTGCAGTTAATGGGATGGCCGGAAATTCGGCAACTGCGAGATGCAGGGATTGAGTTTGGTTCCATGTCTGCTACTCATCAGCCTCTGACTGCATTGTCGCCGACAGAAATTGTGCGAGAAGGGGCGAAATCTCGTGCAATTTTGGAACGGGGATTAGGGAAATCCGTGAGATGTTTTGCCTATCCCTACGGGGATGTAGATGCAATTGTAGAGCATTTACTCGGGGCAAGCGGGTATATTTTTGGTGTATCATATAGGTCAAGTTCTAGCATTTTTAACGATTCTTTAATGTCGCTACCGCGCCTTCAAGTCACGGCAGAAAATTTATGGCAATTGGTTCGTAGTGAGGACTTTAGTCCTTCATGAATGCGGACTGAAGTCCTCACTACGAACCTAATTTATGATGTTCTAGATAATTCCTAGAAAACTTTTCTCAGCCGCTGCACCAATTCCTGAAATTTCCGTCGCAAATAACCGCCAAATCCTCTCGAAATCTTCTCAAACTTATAATCAAATAAAATATCCATCACATCTTCAGTTTTCATGTACTTTAAATAAGAAATCATTTTATCTGTGAGTTCATCACTAACATCATCAATATACTTTCTCACCGCCAACCTTTCCGAAATATTCCATTTTTTATCGAACTTGCGGTGCATTTGCGTCTCATAATCCGCAAAATCTGAGATTTTCCCCTCCAAATATTCTTCAATGTATTTCCCCGCTATTTGGGCGCCATCCATCCCGTGTCTGATACCTTCGCCGCCCAAAAAATTCACTGTCGAGACAGTATCGCCGATCGCAATTATGTTATCCTGACAATAGATATCCTTCAAACCGCGACTGTACTTCAGGGTGGAACCATGTTTGTCAATAATTGTATAATTTTTCGACTTCAGATATTCATCAATCAGCAAATCAATATATTTTTTCAGAGGTGACAAATCTTTGAGGGTTTTAGCGTCTAAAAAAATGCGGCCCGCACCAACTTTCAGCCTATTTTGTTCCATTGGAAATATCCAAGAATAACCCTTCGGCATCCATTTGTCGCCCAAAAAGAAGATTAAATCATTGGCATATTTATTGTAAATTTCCGGTTCTACTTCAATTAAATATTCGATGCCGGTTCCCGACAAAAAATTCGGCTTATCCTTTTCCTTGTCGTACATAATCGCCCTAGCAAAGCCAGTAGCATCAACTAAGACTTTGGTGCTAACTTTGACAATTTGCCCGTCGGATAGCTGCTTAAATTCTACGATTGTTTCGCCGTTAACTTGTGAATGTTTTATGTAGCGATAACCCAGCCAAACTTCACTACCGTTTCCCTGAACTTCACTAGCGAGAAATGCTCTAAATTTAGCAAAGTTTAAAACAACTCCCAAGCTTTGAGGAGATTCCCAAGTTTGACTGACTTTGCTAGTTTCAATAGTAAGTTT
>JAYUGZ010001014.1:0-6604 GCA_043767465.1 Cyanobacteriota bacterium | reverse complement strand
GCAAAAATTCCTAGATGCTGGTGTTGTTCCTTGCGGTTTGGGTGCGCGAGATACCTTGCGTTTAGAAGCAGCGATGGCACTTTACGGTCAAGATATTGACGACAATACCACGCCTTTAGAGGCTGGATTGGGTTGGGTAGTTCACCTCGATAGCAAAGGCGAGTTTATTGGGCGCGAGGTTTTGGAACAGAAGAAAGCCGCGGGAGTATCGAAACGGTTGGTAGGGTTAGAAATGCAGGGGCGACACATTGCGCGCCACGGCTATCCGGTAATATTTGACAGCGAAACAGTAGGAGAAGTTACGAGTGGTACATTATCGCCGACATTGAATCGGGCGGTAGCACTTGCGGTTGTTCCGGCAAAATTAGGGAAACTTGGCCAGCAGTTAGAAGTCGAAATTCGCGGGAAAAATTATCCGGCGACGGTGGTAAAAAAGCCATTTTATCGCTCTCCCAACCGCACAAATTAAATCAGGTTCGTAGTCAGGACTTTAGTCCTCTTCCGGTATCTCAAGAAGGACTGAAGTCCTCAGTACAAACCTTGTTCTTCAGGTTCGTAGTCAGGACTTTAGTCCTCTTCCCTTACATTTATATAACAATCGTAAATAAGTTGTGGGATGTGCCGCAGAACCCGTGCAAGGTCAAAGCCTGAACTGCGTTCATAACTGACTTGAGATTGCTATATATTATTGACGAATGGAAAGTATACTTTTTTACGCCGAGGAATTGACATGACACTAACATACCCCGATGACCTGAAATACCTAGACACTCACGAATACATCCGACTCGAAGGGGAAATAGCCACTATCGGCATTAGCGCCTTTGCAGTTGACCAACTCGGCGATATCGTGTTTCTAGATTTGCCGGAAGTCGGTGCAGGGTTGGAAAAAGGCGAAGCTTTCGGTACAGTTGAGTCAGTGAAAGCCGTTGAAGACTTGAAAGCGCCTGTTACGGGTACAGTGGTAGAACGCAATGATGAGATTATAGAGTCTCCCGAAAATTTGGCGGAAGACCCCTATGGCAATGGGTGGCTGCTGAAAGTTCGCGTTGACAACGCCAGCGACGCCGATGATGCTTTGTCTGTCGCACAATACCGCAAAATGGTGGAAGGGGAATAGGGGAGAAAGCAAGAGGGGGAGAGAGGGAAGAAGGGGAAAATCTTTTCTTTTCCCTCGAACCTCGAACCTCCGTTAAATTTCCCACATTGCTCTGTTCGCTCCGCTACATCGGTTACATCCGCGACATCCGGCACATTCCTTGCTGCCGAACTTCCTTCTTTTGTGGCGAAATGTTACAAACAAAGAAGAAAAGTCAATTCAGGAGAATCAGCCTTGGTACTCTACAGCCCGAAACTTGAACCCAGCCAACAGCAAAACCTTTCTCCCATTGATGGTTTTGCAGCCAGACACATTGGCCCGACACCCACCGAAATCCAGCAAATGCTAGATGTTTTGGGCCTGGACAGCCTCGATGACTTGATTGACAAAACGATTCCAGCGGCGATTCGCATCAATCAACCGCTACAACTTCCCGCAGCGCAAAGCGAGTACGGGGCTTTGGCAGAATTGAAAGAAATTGCTGCAAAAAATCAGGTATTTCGATCGTACATCGGGACAGGCTATCACGACTGCATCACACCCCCGGTCATCGGGCGCAATATCCTCGAAAATCCCGGCTGGTATACAGCTTACACTCCCTACCAAGCCGAAATTGCCCAAGGGCGACTAGAAGCTTTGCTGAATTTCCAAACCATGATTATCGAACTCACTGGTTTGGAAATTGCCAACGCTTCCTTGCTGGATGAAGGGACAGCCGCGGCGGAAGCGATGGCGGTGAGTTACGGCGCTAGCAAAAAGGGGGCGAAAGCATTTTTTGTGTCTCAAGATTGCCACCCGCAAACCGTGGAAGTGGTGCAAACTCGCGCTAAACCGCTGGGAATTGAAGTGATTGTCGGCGACCATCAAAGCTTTGAGTTCGATCGTACAATCTTCGGCGCGCTCCTGCAATACCCAGCAACAGACGGCGCAATTTACGACTATAGCGATTTTATCGCATCAGCACACCAAGTCGGCGCCTTAGTCACAGTAGCCGCCGACATTTTGAGCCTGTGCCTCCTCACACCCCCCGGTGAATTCGGCGCAGACATAGCCGTAGGCAGCACTCAGCGCTTCGGAGTGCCGATGGGATTCGGAGGGCCTCACGCAGCCTATTTCGCCACCAGAGAAGAGTTTAAACGGCAAGTTCCGGGGCGAATTGTCGGCGTTTCCAGAGATGCTAACGGCAAATCTGCTTTACGTTTGGCTTTGCAAACTCGCGAACAGCACATCCGCCGCGAAAAAGCAACCAGCAATATTTGTACTGCGCAAGTTTTGCTAGCAGTGATGGCGAGTATGTATGCTGTTTATCACGGCCCGTCTGGACTCAGAAACATTGCCGAGAAAGTCTGGAGTTTAACTGCACTTTTGGCATCCGGTTTAAGAAGTTTCGGATACAAAATTGGTTCGCAACCTTTCTTCGATACTCTGCGAGTAGAATTGGGAGACAAACCGCTGTCAGAACTTCTCGAAGCTGCTCAACTTCGCCAAATTAATCTCCGAGTTTTTGATGCTGGGACAGTGGGAATCACTTTAGATGAAACTGTCACCGTTGAAGATGTCCAACAGTTGTGGGAAATTTTCTCACAAAATAAGAATTATATCAGAGCTGACGGACAGAATGCTCTCAACATTCCCCTGGATGCAGAGGAATTGAATTCATACTTGACTTTACCAGATTTTTGCGATCGCACCAGTAGCTATCTCACCCATCCAGTTTTCAACAGCTACCACTCGGAAACTGAACTGTTGCGCTATATGCACCGTTTAGAAGCCAAGGATTTATCGCTAAACACATCGATGATTCCCTTGGGTTCTTGCACAATGAAATTGAATGCAACAGCCGAGATGCTGCCGGTGACTTGGCCGGAATTTGGCAACATACATCCCTTTGCGCCCCGCAGTCAAACTCGCGGCTATCAAATGATGTTCGTGCAACTCGAACAGTGGTTGGCAGAAATCACTGGTTTTGCCGGAATTTCCTTGCAACCCAACGCTGGTTCCCAAGGCGAATATGCGGGCTTGTTAGTAATTCGTCAATACCACGAACATCGCGGCGAATCTCACCGCAATATTTGTTTGATTCCCCAGTCAGCCCACGGCACAAATCCAGCTAGTGCGGTGATGGCGGGGATGAAAGTAGTTGCGGTTGATTGCGATTCTCAGGGCAATATTGATGTTGCTGATTTGCACAAAAAAGCCGAAAAGCACAAAAATGAACTAGCAGCTTTGATGGTAACATATCCATCTACCCACGGCGTTTTTGAAGCAGAAATTAAAGAGATTTGCGAGATTGTGCATCAAGCCGGCGGACAGGTTTATATGGACGGCGCAAATATGAATGCCCAAGTTGGTTTGTGCCGCCCTGGTGATTTTGGTGCTGATGTTTGCCACTTGAATTTGCACAAAACTTTCTGTATTCCTCACGGTGGCGGCGGCCCAGGAATGGGGCCAATTGGAGTAATGTCTCATTTGGTAGAATTTTTACCCAGTCATTCTGTTCTTAACAGTGAACAGTCAACAGTGAACAGTCAACAAACATCAGTTGGTGCTGTTTCGGCGGCCCCTTGGGGAAGTGCTAGCATTTTGACTATTTCTTGGATGTACATTCGGATGATGGGAGGAGTTGGTTTAACTGACGCGACAAAAGTTGCAATTCTGAATGCTAATTACATGGCAGAACGGTTAGAATCCTATTATCCGGTTTTGTACAAAGGGAAATCTGGTTTAGTCGCCCATGAATGTATTCTGGATTTGCGACTTCTCAAAAAGACAGCAGGCATAGAAGTCGATGATATCGCCAAACGCCTGATGGATTACGGCTATCACGCGCCGACAGTTTCTTGGCCAGTCGCCGGTACGGTGATGGTGGAACCGACGGAAAGCGAATCGAAACACGAATTAGACCGTTTTTGCGATGCGATGATTGCGATTCGAGCCGAAATTGCGGAGATTGAAAACGGCAATTTTGACGCGCAAAATAATGTGTTGAAAAATGCACCGCACACCGCAGAATCTCTGATGGTTGATGAGTGGAATCATCCTTATACTCGCGCCCAAGCCGCTTATCCAACACCTTGGACTCGCGAACATAAGTTTTGGCCTGCGGTGGGTAGGATAGATAATGCTTTTGGCGATCGTAATTTTGTCTGTTCTTGTTTGCCAATGGAGGCCTACACTTAAGATTGTAATCCCTGTAAATCTCGTTTTACTCCGAGTCTAGATCCCCCTAAATCCCCCTTAGGTCGGGGGACTTTGAGAACGCTTCCAGTCCCCCCCTTGTAGGGGCGGTGCCCCCGTGCCCGCCCTCTTGGCTAGGGGGGCTCTCCGGGTTTGATAGATGCCGAATATCTAGGTAAAAAAACCCGGTTTCTCAACCTCACCTCTCTCTTCTCTTCCTCTGTGCCCTCTGTGGCCTCTGCGGTTAAATCATTCCGAAACAACCGTAAACGATATCACCCAAAGCCTCAACAAAAATTCCCCCATCTCAGCTATAATCAAAACCATCCTCTCCATCCCCACAAACCCGCCATGAGGCACTGGCCCCCCGGACAACAAATACACGACGGCAAATACATCATCGAAGCCATCCTCGGCGGTGGCGGATTCGGCGTCACCTATCGCGCCCAAAACCCCAAAGAAGACAAAGTAGTCGCCATCAAAACCCTAAATGCCAACGTTCAAGGTAAACCCAACTTTCGCGAATTACAAACCAAATTTGTCAACGAAGCATTATCCTTAGCCAGATGCAGTCATCCCCATGTCGTCCAAGTTTACGAAGTGTTTCCCGAAATGGCAGGAAATATCGAATTGTGGTGCATGGTGATGGAATTAATCGACGGCACTAACTTAGCAGAATATCTCGAAGATAACGGCATTTTGTCTGAAGCGAAAGCTTTGCCAATTATTCAACAAGTAGGAAGCGCCCTGAGTTTTGTTCACCAGCAGGGACTTACTCACCTTGATGTTAAACCCGAAAATATTATGCTCAGAAAGCGGGGTTTTGAAGCAGTTTTGATTGATTTTGGCATAGCGCGACAGGCGACGACACCGGGGAAATTGAGGACAAATACTAATTCCGGTACAAAGTCTTACGCACCTATTGAATTATCAGAAAAACGAGCCGAACGTGGTGCTTATACGGATGTTTATTCCCTAGCAGCAACGCTTTATGTCATGTTGACTGGTGAGTTGCCGTTTCCGTCGCAATTCAGGAAGCAAAATATTCCTTTAACTCCGCCGAAACAGCACAATTCAGAGATTAGCGACAGGGTGAATGCCGCGATTATGAAAGGGATGGAGTTGGAACCGCCAAATCGCCCGCAGTCGGTGCAGGAATGGTTGGATTTGCTGATACCAAAACCAGTGGCTGCTGAGACTACGCGGGTGGTTTCAGCCGTGGGGATGGATTATACAAATTTGCAGAATTTATTGGCGGCTAAAAAGTGGCGAGAAGCCGATGAGGAAACGGCGAGAGTTATGTTGAAGGTGGCGGGTAGGGAGAAAGAAGGAGGGCTGAATACAGAAAGTATTGATAATTTTCCCTGCGAGGACTTGCGTACCATTGACCAACTTTGGGTAAAATACAGCGATGGGCGTTTTGGCTTTTCGGTGCAGAAGCGCATCTATCAAAGTTTGGGGGGAACTAGGGAATATGATAGTAAAGTATGGGAAGCGTTTGGCGATCGGGTAGGGTGGAGAAAAAATAACAAATGGCTGTACTACAAAGACCTCACTTTTTCAGAGAAAGCGCCAGAAGCTCACCTCCCACTTCGGAGTGGATGGGTGGGGTGGCGGTTGGGGGTGGGGTGGGTGGTTCTCTTCTCTCGCGTCAATACAGAAAGTATTGTGCTCAAACAGATGGCTGTTGAGGTGAAGTTGGTTTCAGCAGTGGGAATGGATTATACAAACTTGCAGAATTTATTGGCGACGGGTAAGTGGAAAGAGGCGGATGAAGAAACCACGAGAGTGATGTTAAAGGTGGCGGATCGGGAGGAAAAAGGATGGCTGAATATAAAAGATATTGAAAAATTCCCCTGCAAGGACTTGCGTACCATTGACCAACTTTGGGTAAAATACAGCAATGGGCGCTTCGGCTTTAGCGTGCAGAAGCGCATCTATCAAAGTTTGGGGGGAACTACGGAATATAATATTGAAGTTTGGCAGAAGTTTGGCGATCGGGTAGGCTGGAGAAAAAATAACTCATGGCTGTGCTACAACGACCTCACTTTTTCAGAGAAAGCACCAGAAGCTCGCCCCCCAATGGGGTGTTTTTTGAAGGGAGTTGGGAAGTTGGAGAAGTTGTTTGGGTGGGGGTTGGTCTCTTCTCTCGCGTCGAGACTTGTAAAGTGTAACATCTAAGCGTTTCAGGATTTCATAAAAATTTATAACAAAGCCCAAAACCACGAAGCCATGCCCTGTCTACGTTTCCGACGGGGTTGTCGGGACATAACGAGCAAATAATCAAAGTAAAATCAATCTCAGAAACCGGGTTTCTGCGATAATTTA
>JAYUGZ010001013.1:0-2666 GCA_043767465.1 Cyanobacteriota bacterium | reverse complement strand
TGCAGAATATCGCCCCGGTTTTTGGGGGAGTTAACCTCGAAGATATTTCTTCTCCTCGCTGCTTTGAAATCGAAGCAAGATTGCGAGCAACTTTAGATATTCCGATTTTTCACGACGACCAGCACGGTACGGCGATTGTTAGTTTGGCAGCATTAATTAATGCCTTGAAAATCGTCAAAAAAACAATCGAAGAAGTGTGTATCGTGATCAACGGAGCCGGTGCGGCCGGAGTCGCGATCGCCCGCTTGCTGCGCCAAGCAGGTGCCGAAAACATCATTATGTGCGACTCCAAAGGCGTCCTATCCAAAGACCGCACGGATATGAACCCAGAAAAATTAGAATTTGCTGTTGATTCAAGCGGTACTTTGGAAGATGCGATCGCCGGTGCCGATGTATTCTTAGGTGTCAGCGCCCCCGGCGTGCTCACGCGATCGATGGTGCGTTCGATGGCCGAGAATCCGATTGTGTTTGCAATGGCAAATCCCATTCCCGAAATTCAGCCAGAATTAATTATGGAAGATGCGGCGATTATAGCAACCGGACGCAGCGACTACCCAAATCAAATTAACAATGTTTTGGCTTTTCCGGGGATATTTCGAGGCGCTTTGGACTGCAAAGCTCGCACGATTACCACAAGTATGTATTTGGGTGCAGCTTATGCGATCGCCTCTTTAGTCAGCCCTTCTCAGCTTGACAAAGAACATATTATACCGTCAGTTTTTGACGAAAGAGTTGCCGTTGCTGTCGCCGGTGCAGTGCAGTTGGCCGCCCGAGCCGAAGGTATCGCCCGCGATTAATTAAACTAAGAAGGAAGAAGGAAGTTATTCCTTCTTTCTTACTGAGTCAGAAAAATCACAGCCATAAACAAGATAAAAAGATATAATAAATTATCCCAAGTCCAGCTAGAGCAGATGCAAAGCCAGTTAGGAGAAGTCAAGCCCGATCGCCACAATAGCAAATTGTCGGAACTTAGCCCGCTCGGACTGGCATTGTGCCGGATGGATGGGACTTTTCTCGACATAAATCCAGCTTTTGCAAGTATTATTGGCTACACAGTTGCAGAAACTCTCAACCTTAACTACTGGGAAATTCTGCACGGAGAATGCACTGCGAGAGAAAAAAAATATCTAGAAAGTCAGGTCAAACATAAGTGTACAGACGGTTGTCAAGCAGCATACAAACACAAACACGGTCATCTTGTACCCGTGCGAGTTTTCGATCGGGAAATGGAAACAGAGGGAGAGTGCGCAATTTGGCTGAGTGCGATTCCCTACGGGATAGCTTCGCCGCGCGTACTTGTCAACGATTGCGATGAAAATAGTCAGCCACTGGAATCAGCGATGCACTGCAATTGTCATCTAGAAAAATTGCTGGCTAATCAGACTAATGAACTGGCAAAAACTCAGGAACTACTGCAAGCAAAAATCGCCGAACTGGAACAAGCAAACTCGCAACTGCGGCTGCAAAATCAGATTCTCGACCAAATTCGCGAAGCCGTAATTTGCACAGATGCGAATAGCTCGATCACCAGTTGGAATAAAAGCGCTCAAAGGCTGTACGGCTATGAAAAAAGTGAAGTTATCGGTCAACATATTAGTCTGATTTACCCGCCGAGAGATCGGGAATTAATATTAGAATTAGTTGCAAAACCGTTATTAGAAAAAGGCGAATGCGAACTAGAAATCGCAATGAGCCGCAAGTCCGGGGAAGACTTCTACTCGTACTTGTCAGTTTGTCTGGTGAAAGACGTTGGCGGCGAAGTATTGGGGAGTGTTGGCTGCATCAGGGACATCAGCGATCGCAAAGCTCTCGAAAAAGAACTAGCTCTGCGACAAGCACGATTTGATGCTTTTTTCTTAGAATCCCCCGTTGGATTGTGTATTTTGGACGATCGACTGCGGTTCGTACAAATTAATAAAATGCTGGCTCAAATCAATGGTGCCAGCCCAGCGGAACATATCGGCAAAACTCTGCATGAAATATTGCCGGATATCGCCACGATCGTGGAGCCTTTTTATCAGGATATTTTAACTACAAAAGAACCCGTACTCAACATCGAGACAAGCGGCGAAAACCAAAGGCAGCCAGGGATACAGCGACACATCGTAGCTTCTTACTTTCCCCTGTTAGATGAAAGCGGCGAGGCGATCGGCATCGGTTCAGTAATCGTTGAAATTACCGATCGCAAACAAGCAGAAGCAGCACTGAAAAAGAGCGAACAGCTTTACCGCACGATGGCAAGCAACTTTCCTAACGGTGCGGTGATGTTGTTCGATCGAGAACTGCGCTTCACCCTGGTAGAAGGTACGGAATTAGCAGCAGTGGGGCTTTCCAAAGAATTGATGGAAGGCAAGACAATCTGGGAAGTATTCGAGCCAGATTTTTGCGGTGCAGTCGAGCCAAATTATCGAGCCGCAATCGCAGGAGAAACAGTTGTTACAGAATTTACTTATCGCGATCGCATTTACCTTGCCCATACTTTACCAGTCAGAAACGAACGGCAAGAAATTATCGGCGGATTGCTAATGACTCAAAACATTACTGCTCGCCAATTAGCCGAAGAAGCGCTCAGAGAAAGCGAGGAAAAATATAGGTGCATTGTCGAGACAGCAGACGAAGGAATTTGGATGATCGATGCGGAGGGTAAAACTACTTTTGTTAACCAA
>JAYUGZ010001012.1:0-2667 GCA_043767465.1 Cyanobacteriota bacterium | reverse complement strand
TCGTAGTGAGGACTTTAGTCCGCCTCAATCAAAGAAGGACTAAAGTCCTCACTACGAACCAAAATTTTAACTTTTTCCTAAGATACAAAATTCGACAGCCAATTCAGCAGGTTTAATTCATGGAGAATGATTTGCCTAGCTTCGGCAATTTTCTCCCTCGCTTCCAGCCAATAATCCGGCGTAGCAATCACCTCTTTAATAAATTCTACTCCCTTCTCATCCAAACTCGGCAGCCGCAGAAAACTCCCTCCAGGCAACAACTTATCAGCCGCCGCACCGCCGTAATAAATCGGCAAATTCCAAGCTAACAAAGCATCCCAAAGTTTTTCGCTGACATACCAATTGTTATCTGCATAATTTTCAATAGCCAAATTGTAATAGTAAGGTGCGACGGCGTGCCATTTATTGTTAACCGCGCCATTTCCCTGCGCCCAAGTTGGCAAGTTTCGCCCGTAAAGGTCAAAGTCTAATTCTTGTGATTGCAGCAATTTGATAAAATCTAATCTGCGCCGATGGTTGGCTGTGCGACTAACGCCCGAAGTTATCCAAGAACAGGATTTAGTTTTATTTGGTGGTGGCATTTCGTTGAGTTCTCGAAATGAGTTAGAGTGATACCAAATCGCGGGCATATAATCGGGGTTGGGTGCGAAGTCGTCGGGCCCGGAAACGTAACCGCAATCAAGTTTTGCTTGTTCGTAGTTGGCTTTTGTAATCTCAATTACTTCTGCTAAAGGCGGTTCTCTGATTAGGTAAATAATCCGTTCTTTGGGAACGTTGCGGAATTTATCTCGAAGGTCATTTTCAGGTTTTGGATGCCTGTAATGACGTATTTTGTCTAGCCATGACTCCTGTTTGGGCTGTTGGGGAAAGTCGAATTGATACATGAGTAAAAAGTCGGGTTCGGGGTGGTTGGCGATCATTTGAATGTTGCCCCATTTCCCAAAGTTGTGAGGGGTTTGTTGCCACAGCCAATCGCTTTGATTCATGCCTGGGTAGGTGGTGATTGTGCCGATAATTTTTGGGTTCATTTTTAATAATAAATCGGGTTTTCGTGTGTGGGCGGGCGGGTTTATGAGATTGTTGATTTTAGGCGAGGATTGTTGGTAAAACCCGCCCCTACGGGATTTTAAAATTATTGGACGAGGACTAATTAATCATTTGCGATCGCACATCCGCATCCACATAACCCAAAATTTTCTCTATTCTATTTTCCCACGAAAACTGCTTGACAAAATCCAATGTTTCTGCATAACCTTCCACCATCCTCGGATATTTGGTTAAACTCTCTCGAATGCTTTGCGCGAACTTATATGGGTTATCCGGTTCGCACCAAATTGCTGCGATATTTCCCGATTTGAATTCCATTAAAGATGGAATCTGTGTCGCTACAATTGCAGTTCCCGATGCCATATAATCAAAGAACTTCAAAGGAGATGTGAACGTCGCGGCTGCTGTCAAACGGTGAGGGTGAGTCAAAACATCGGCGGCTTGCAACAAGCTGGCTAGTTGATTTTGAGGCAGGTAGCCGAGAAAATTAATGTTGTTAACTTGCTTGGATTTGGCTAACTGCTGGTACGCTGTTACTTGGGATGAGTCACCGCCTGCGATCGCAAATTCAACTTCCGGCAACTCCTGCGCCACATCCACCAGCATATCCACGCCTTTAAACGGGTAAAGTCCGCCCGCATAAACTGCTAAATGCTGTCTGTCACCTGCTAATAATTGCTGCCGCCAATTCTCGGCTGCTGCTGTTTGTCTCACCAAAAACAAATTATTAAAACCATTGTGCAGCATAATTACTTTTTCCGGTGGCATCCCATTTTCAATCATGCTGTGTCGCACAGTATCTGCAACAGTTACTGCAATTTGAAATAAAGGATTGCGAAGGATTTCTGGCTCAAATTTCTTATCTTCGTGGTGGTGTTGTTCGTAGATAGCAGGAATTCCATTTTTAATGGCAGCTTTGACAAAATTCCAGTCGCGGGTGTGTACGATTTTAGTGGATTTAAGTAGGTGAATCGGTAAATAGTATTTGCAAACTATTGTACTCGCACTCGTCCATTTGCTGTCCCAAAAATCGTGAAGCGAAGCTGTCCCATAGGGAATCGGCCACGGTACAGGCAAATCTGCTACTTTTAACTTTTCCTGAAGATTGTAGATTTTGGCAAGTTGGTCATCCGGTTTTCTCGGTCGAAAAGGAAAAAGCCAATCAAGCGGATTCAAAGCACTCCAGCCTTTGCGGAGATACACCAAAACTGCTGGATAACCGAGATTTGCCGCAGCATTGGCAGAGTGCGCAACTTGAACTAAGCTTGCTACATTAGGTTGCGGCAAAGTATTTCTGGTAAAAAATACATAATATTTAGACATGAATTTTTAACTGATTTTCTACTTGTTAACTGTCTGACGCTTAATCGTACTTTCTATAAATTCTAAAGTCTTGAAAATATTGGCAGCCGAGTGATATGATTCTCTGATTAACTCATCTCTTTCTTCGGGAGAGTCTACCATTTCATCTACCAGCAATTTTAGGTAAGCTATCATCGGAGTCAGGCGCGTGCGAATTTCGTAGGAACCCCTAATTAAAGCTTCATCGCGAGCGGTTTCTTGGGCAAATTGGGCTGAATACAAGCGAGTGTAGTAACCTCCTTTGGCTAGCAATTCTTC
>JAYUGZ010001011.1:0-2682 GCA_043767465.1 Cyanobacteriota bacterium | reverse complement strand
AATCTGCCAATTTTACGCGAACCACGACTCTGTACCCTTATCATCAATTACAGGAGCGATTAGAAGTAAGTTTCTCATCTGTATGTCCTGTCTGTCCGTCTCGTTTGCTTTGTGTCAATCTTGTATAGCAGCAACAGATTGTTTGTTTTCTCAAACAGCGATCGTTCCTTAGCTATTGGCTGTCGCCTAATTATATTTCCCACGCATTGCGAGTTTGCATGAAAACAGAAGCTTTCAGTGAGCTGTTCCCCCTATTTAAAGGTGCTAACCCAGAAACCTTGGGAGGGCTGCTATCAAATGCCGTCAAGCATGAGTATCCCCCCGGTAGAGCTGTGGTGATGGAGGATTCTTGGGGCAACGCGATTTACTTTGTGGTGTCCGGCTGGGTCAAAGTCCGGCGCCTGTCAAACGATCGAGCTGTATCAATGGCTATTTTAGGACGGGGTGCTTTCTTCGGCGAAATGGCGATTCTTGACGAATCTCCGCGATCGAATGACGTACTTGCTCTATCACCCGTGCGGCTAATCAGCGTCACGGCTCAGCGATTTATCCAAACCCTATTTAAAGACCCGCAATTGCACCACCGGATGCTGCAATTGATGGTGCGGCGGCTCCGCCAAACTAATCTCCGCTCTCAACTCCGAAACCGGCAGCCAGCGGTTAAACTAGCAAATACTTTAGTCGAGCTGGGAGAAAACTACGGTCAGAAAACTGGTGATACCAAAGAGATCTTCAATATTCCTTATGAAGACTTAGCTGATGTCACAGATATCACCCTAGATGAAACCAGCAAAATTATGGAAAAACTCGATAGTAAAGGCTGGATCAAAGTCGATCCAGACCACCAAACTATCCATTTGATCAACCTCAAGCACTTGATTAATTTAGCAAGTCAATGACTGATGTTACTTCTTTGGATACCTCGTCCGCTGCCGACAACGCGATCGCGGAACTAACAGCACCGACAATTCAATATTCGGTGGCGATGCCCAATCCTGAATCCCACCTGTTTGAAGTGACTTTGCGCGTGCAAGGTTGGTCGGAGCCGGTGCTGGATTTAAAAATGCCTGTCTGGACTCCCGGTTCTTACTTGGTTCGAGAGTACGCGCGCCACCTGCAAGATTTTAGCTCCCAGGCGGACGCGCGTACTTTACCTTGGCGCAAGCAAAGCAAAAATCACTGGCAAATAGATACAAATTCAGTGTCAGATATCACTGTTTTCTACCGGATTTTTGCCAACGAACTGACAGTGCGAACCAATCATTTAGACTCGACTCACGGTTATTTCAATCCAGCGGCTCTGTGCTTTTTCTTGCCCGGTTTTGAGCGCAACTGCTACCAGGTGACAGTTGTGCCACCTGAGCCGGAATGGCGCACTGTGACTACTTTGCCGCCTGTGTCGGGGCAGAATCTTACTTTCGCTGCTGCGGATTTTGACACCCTTGTCGATAGTCCTTTTGAGATTGGCTGTCACGATGCCTACGATTTTGAAGTGATGGGAAAAGCCCACCAGCTTGTGGTTTGGGGAAAAGGCAATTTAGAACCAGACCGGGCGATTCGAGATATCCAAAAAGTGATCGAAGTCGAGGCTCAAATGTTCGGCGGTTTGCCCTACGAGCGCTATGTGTTTTTGCTGCATTTGTCCGGCTCTGGTTTTGGCGGTTTGGAACACAAGGATAGCTGTACTCTTAACTATTCGCGTTTTGGTTTTCGGGCTAAGGAAAAGTACGAACGCTTTATTCAATTGGTGGCTCACGAGTTTTTTCACCTCTGGAATGTCAAGCGCATTCGACCGAAAGCTCTGGAAGTATTTGACTACGAACAAGAGAACTATACTCCTTCTCTGTGGTTCTGTGAAGGCACGACCAGTTATTACGATTTGGTGATTCCGTTTCGAGCTGGTATCTACAGCGTGAAAGGTTATTTCCAAAATTTAGCTAAGGAAATCACTCGCTTGCAGGCGACTCCGGGACGGAAGGTGCAGCCTGCGAGCGAGTCGAGTTGGGATGCTTGGATTAAACTTTATCGCCGGGATGCCAACAGCGACAATTCGCAGATTTCCTATTATTTGAAAGGGGAAGTTGTTTCGTTTTTGCTGGATTTGTTGATTCGGGCAAAACACGGTAACGCCCGATCGCTCGACGATGTGATGCGTTTGATGTGGCAGCAGTTTGGCGGTCATGCTGCTGAAAATGACGATTTTGCCCTGAAGTCTGGAACAGAAGCTCAGGCGGCGCATATGACATCAAACGGCAAGTTAAATTCTCACTCGCCGACGGCAGAAATAGGCTTTACTCCTGAACAGTTGCAAAGTGCGATCGAGTCCGTCGCCGAAATGGATTTGAGCGACTTTTTTGCGCGCTATGTAGACGGCACAGAAGAGTTGCCTTACGACAAATATCTGCAACCTTTCGGGCTGCAAATTTTGGTAGATCAAACTGACCAAACGCCTTTGATTGGTTGGACGTTGGGGGCGGAAAACGGGCGGCAAATGGTTAAATTTGTCGAAGCAGGATCTCCGGCACAATTGGCCGGGATTGATGCTGGGGACGAGTTGCTGGCGATCGCAGGTTTTCGGGTAAATGCCGAACAAGCGGGCGAGAGGCTGAAAGATTATCAGCCTGGGGACACGTTAGAGGTGACAGTGTTTCACCAAGACGAACTGCGGACTTGTTCTGTTAT
>JAYUGZ010001010.1:0-17116 GCA_043767465.1 Cyanobacteriota bacterium | reverse complement strand
CGGTTTAATCGGAGAGTCTGGACCGAAGAAACGGTTAAAAAACGGATCTTCCAAAACATCAGGCTGTTGGGTTTTAACCGTGCGAGAAGAATTGATTCGCACCACTGCTGGCCCGACTTGCTGCACTACTTTAGTCACAAAATTAGCGTCTTGATTCGGCAGTATATTTGCAGGCAATGCTGAGATTGGCGCAGCCGTTGCAGGTTCAGATTGGAGAGCGTTAGAACTTCCAGGAACTCGGGCAGAAGTTAAGGCGTTGCACCCGACAGTTGCCGTGGAGCTGAGCAAAACGAGGGATAAAAAAGCCAGTTTTTTCGGCAAAGAAAAACTGCTAGAACGCTGAGTTTTATCGGGCATATTTTTGGTTGACATAGTATTGATTTTGTGGGATAAGGGATGAGAGTTATATTTATTTTTTTGCATTTTTAGCACCTACATCTAATTCCATTAGAACTCCAGGTTCTTTAATTTTAATTCAAGCATTTCTGAGATCTGCTGGCGGCTGGGGTGGGATTTACCCTACAGGGTGGGGTAGAAACCGGACGGTGGCAGGCAAATTGTGGATTTGGGCTCGCGAAAGTGCGATCGCCAGCACAGCCGAATTGCCGCAGGCTGCGATAATACAAACTACGGTAGTAGCCCCGGATATTCCGCATTTCCCCTGAAAGTTTCACACCTCCGTCCATAACCCCTGATTCAGACTTATTTTTAGCCTCATCAGCAACAGCCCCAAACTGTAGCGAGGGAGCCTGTTGGAAATAATTTTGAATTTTGCCGCCCTAAAAACTGCCGTACCCAGCAAATATCTAATCAACATCAGATGAGTGAAAATATAGCGGTTCTCAAGCGTGGTGAGGATAGCCCATAGCCCTATGCCATAGCCCTATGCCCTATGCCCATAGCCCGTCGGGTACCTCATCTTTCGCTCGAAAGGCTATATCTGCTACTATTATTCTCGCCTGTTCTCAAACCTCAACCAGAGTCATCTACCATGAATTTTAAGTTTGGCAAGTCTATTGTAGCAACCGCCCTCGCCCTCGGTGCGCTGTTATCCGGTATTGTCGGCACTGCTGGAATGCCAGCAGCACAAGCCGCTACCAGCAAAACAGCAACTAAGACTGTAGTTAAATCAACCGCAAAGCCTAGAGCTAAAGTTGCAACTAAAAAATCTGTAAAGCCCAGAGCCAAAGCATCTACTAGAGCTAAGTCAAAGTAGACAACAAAAGCTCCGTTCAAATTTGAGGTTTGAACGGAGCTGACAATTTTATTGTTCCGCAGGTTCAATAGAATTAACCGCCTCAATTTCCTTTGACTTGTTCCTGGAAGTTTCCAAAGTATCAACAGTATTCTTAATAAAACCAGCCATCGGCACAGCAACTATCAAACCTGCTATTCCCGCCACTTTAATCCCAATTAGCAGCGACACTAAAATCCACACGGGATTGAGGCCGATAAAACCGCCTAATAACCGAGGAGCAACCCCGCTTTCAATTACTTGCTCGATGACTGTAGCGACAGCTAAAACTGTGACGCCCAGCCAAAAGTTGTTTAATGCGATCAGCAAACTAACAACGCAAATACTGAAAGGTGCTCCGAAGGGAATCATTGTCATTACACCCACACCCAAACCGAATAGCAATCCGAAGGGAACTCGCAAAATTAAAAAAGCCACAGTTATCGACAATCCCATCAAACCCGCCAAAGTTGCTTGTCCCACGAAGTAGTTGTGGAAGCTTCGCGCCAGCAACTGCCGCAATTGTAGGCTCAGTTTGGAAGGAAACCACTTAAACAATCCTTCCCACAGGCGATCGCCGTGCAATAGCAAGTAAAATGTTATGACAATCGTCAGCAAAAAATTTACCAGACTGTCTGCCGCACCCAAGCCAAATTTGAGGATTTCCCCGGTGAGAGACTGCAATTGAGCTGAAACTCGATCGCTCAATTGAGTAGTCAAACCGCTAACATCAATAGGGAGACGGCGATTTTCCGCCCACTTATGGAACGCTTCAATCTGTTCTGTACCAGAAACTATCCAAGTTGGGAGTCGGGTGGCGAGTTCAGTAATTTGGTTCAGCAGAATCGGAGCCAGAGTCACACCTAAAACCACCAAGATCAGTAAAGTTGCTAACAATACCGCCAACACAGCCCGATCGCGCTTCAAGCCGTATCTGCGCAGAAAACGCACTGGATAATCCAGCAAAAAAGAGAACACTGTAGCGACTACCAAAACGGTAATCAAGGCGCGAAAAAATTCAAACACTAACAGGGCCAACCAGCAGTTGAGTACCGCTAGAGGAAATAACAGTCCGTAAGTCCACCACTGCGGCAGTTGAGTGAAACGTCTCATCTAAGTTAACCCAGTTAAAATTTGAGATGCCCGATCTGAGATTGACGCTGCTATTCGCCGTTCTCCGTTAAAGATTTTATGTTGCATTTAGTTATACCAGGCTGCTAAAAATACCCACTTGCTCGACCAACAGCAGAAATAGGGCCGATGGCAGGCAGTACCTGCCACAACCATGTTAGATCGTTTCCGCTGGTATGGATATATTACCTGGGGAATAACTTATTTTTTGCGTTTGGTACGAAAACAGTTAGCGGCTGGTGATTCAAGCTTTTTCCCCGTGCCGTTCGACAGCTAATTGAATTAAACGGTCTGCTAATTCTGGGAAAGAAATACCATCATGCGCCCACATTTGAGGATACATACTGGTAGCTGTAAAGCCTGGGAAAGTGTTGATTTCGTTAATCAAAACTTCTCCGGTGGACTCAACGTAGAAAAAGTCTACCCGCGCCAAACCTGCTGCATCTACAGCCAAAAATGCTCGCACTGCCATTTCTTGGATTTGCGAGACGATCGCGCTGCTGACCTTTGCCGGAATAGAACACTCGGATTGTCCCTCAGTATATTTAGTTTCGTAGTCGTAGAAATCGCTTTGAAAAGAAATTTCTCCCACCGTTGAAGCTTTCGGGTTATCGTTGCCCAAAACCGCACATTCTAACTCTCTAGCAACCACACCCGCTTCCACAATAATCCGCCTGTCGTAGCTGGCGGCGCCATCAAGAGCTGCTTCTAACTCAGCGCGCGATCGAGCTTTAGAAATGCCCACAGACGAACCCAAATTCGCAGGTTTGATAAAGCAAGGATAGCCCAAATTTTCCTCAATTTTGTCGCACAGTTTCGGGAAAACGCAAGGATTCGACCAAATTTCAGAACGGTTGACAGCGATGTATTTTACCTGCGGCAAACCTGCGTTAGCAAAAGCCATTTTCATCGCAATTTTATCCATTCCCACCGCCGAACCCAAAACCCCAGAACCGACAAACGGAACTTGCAATAATTTCAACAACCCTTGCACCGTACCGTCTTCGCCGTTAGGCCCGTGCAAAACAGGAAACCAAACATCTACTGCATTAAAATTAGGAAACTGCCAAGCTTCTCCTGGTTTTGACTCTATTTCCAGGGGTTTGCCGGCGGCTAAAACTTGCTGGGGTAATGTTCCCGACAGCCAGCGGCCGTCTTTTTGGATGTAAAACGGCAGAACTTCGTATTTAGAGGCATTTTCGTCAGCAGCGAGGGCGCGGGCGATCGCCCGCGCCGAACTAATCGAGACTTCGTGTTCGCCCGATCGCCCGCCGAAGAGTAACCCGATCCGCATCTTCGTCATTTTTCAATACTCCCGGTACTTTTTGACAAATATACACGCACTTAGCGCAACTAGAACAGGAAGTATGCGACAGAAAGCGATAATTCAGGATAATTAAACAGGCTCAAAAACTGACACAACTTGCGCTCTCATCGGAGAAGGGCTACTGGGGCTGTATTGGTTTCACAAAACTGCTGTGAGCCCGAACAAAACAATTGCGAGGCCCGCCAGTACCCTCACTTTTTTCTACAAAAAACCAAGGTTGATGTTGCGCATCGTACAAAACGCCCAATCCGCTAGGGCCGAGATAGATTTCAAACTTCTGGCCCCCTTTCAAAGTACCAACCACAGGCCAACTGTCAATATTTAAATCTATCTTACTTCCGGGGTCTTCTATTTCCTCAATCGAATGCGGGCCCATGCGACAGTTGAGACCATTAGGGTCAGAATCTACCACTTCCCAATATGGGTGGGATGTTCTTTGATACTCCCCGCGTTCGTTTGGCTGTGGCAATTCAGCTTGCTCATCTGTTTGGGGAATTGACTGTTGTGTGTCGAAGTCAGAACTTTGTGTCATGGATTTAAACTCTCTTTTCTGAAGATAAATTTAATCTAATTTGACCGCCAGCCACAAACATCATATCGCCTTTAGTCAGTTACACGCAATGTGTAAAGGTTCGTAGTGAGGACTGTAGTCCGCATCCATCTAAGGACTAAAGTCCCGACTACAAACTAATCTTGATGTCAAGTGCGCGGCGAGGAGCGCCCTACAATAGAATAGAGGTTTTGCCTGAGTTCTGTCAAAACCCTTACAGGATTTCTCCAGTCAAACTAAAAGCGCGAATATCAGTAATTTTAACACGCACAATTTTTCCCGCCAATTGTGCAATATCGCCCTTAAAGAATGTGAGACGATTACCGCGAGTACGCCCCATCACCTGAGTTGGATCTTTGAGATTTTGGACTTCCACCAAAACCTCTTCAGTGCGCCCGAAATAGCGCTGTGAGCGCTCCATAGCGGTTGTACTGACGACATGATTTATGCGTTGCAGGCGATCGGCTTTCACCTCCTCACTCAACTGATTTTCCCACAAAGCAGCAGGCGTACCCGGGCGAGGCGAATAAGCAGCAGTATTCACCAAATCGAAACCAACATCTTCGATCAACTTCAGAGTCTTCTCAAACTGCGCCTCCGTCTCGCCGGGAAACCCGACAATCGCATCAGCAGTAATCGAAGCATCCGGCATATAACGGCGAATCATATCAACAATTCGCAGATATTTCTCCTGAGTATAACCCCGAGACATCGCCTTCAGAATATCATTATCTCCCGACTGAAAAGGCACGTGAAAATGCTCACAAACCTGCGGCAACTCCGCACAAGCCTTAATCAATCGTTCATTAAAATAGCGAGGGTGGCTAGTAGCAAATCTGAGGCGATCGACACCAGGCACATCCTGCACAAAATAAAGCAAATCCGTCAAAGTATGCTGATTGCTGCCATCCGGTTTCGTACCCGGCAAATCGCGCCCATAAGCATCAATATTTTGACCCAACAAAGTCACTTCCTTGTAACCTTGACTACCCAATTCTTCCATTTCCGCGCGAATAGCCTCCGGCATTCGCGACTGTTCAACCCCGCGAACATTCGGCACAACACAATAAGTGCAGCGTTCATTGCAGCCATAAATTACATTCACCCAAGCAGTCACCTTACTATCGCGGCGCGGCTTAGTAATATCCTCCATAATCTCCACAGCTTCAGTCGCCACAACTTGATTTCCCTGAAAAACTTGTTCCAGCAAATCTTCAAGTCGGTTAGCGTGTTGCGGGCCCATTACTAAGTCCAATTCCGGCACTCTGCGCAATAGCGCTTCACCTTCCTGCTGCGCCACGCATCCAGCTACAACTAAAGTCAAACCAGGTTCTTTGCGCTTGCGATGAGCTTGCCTTCCCAGGTTAGAATAAACTCTTTGTTCAGCATTGTCGCGAATCGTGCAAGTATTGTAAAGAATCAAACTAGCTTCGTTGGGGTCTTCCGAGAACTCAAAGCCCATATTTTCGAGAATGCCAGCCATCCGTTCCGAATCGGCTTTATTCATCTGGCATCCGAACGTGGTAATGTGATAGCGGCGGGGTTTAACGGTCATGGCGAATTGCAGGCAAATAAAAAATCTAGGTTTTCAACCTTAACCAACTATTATATAACAAGTCTAAACCATTTGTGAACTTTTCTTTTTCTTAATTCATTAAAAAACAACTTTCACAAACTTGTAGGGTGTGTGAGGCGCGGCGATTAACTGTTACGGGGGGCTAGAAACCCGGTTTCTACGAGTTTTGCGATTGGTCACGACAAATCTAGCAATAAACCGGGTTTCTGAGATACTTTTGCGCTTATTTATTTATTTTGTATGTAAAAACTGATAAATTGTTTGAGCAATAGCCTGGGAAGCCAAATAAGGAACCCCATTACCAACAGTTTTAAACATATTAGTCAGCGTCATCTGGGGCGGCAGCGCAAACTCTTTTGGCATAGATTGAATAGCCAGTGTTTCTGCAACAGAAAGCCTGCGAACTTTGTAAGGGTGCAAGTGAACTTCGTTATTTCCGTAGCAAGCTGTCGGCGAATAACGCCACCTGTGCAAACGCTTGAAAGATTTTTTTGAATCGTCTCCCTCATCGACCTCTGCAAACCTTTTAATACCTGCTCTCGGTTGAAAAGAATGTTCAGCATTGGGATGGTTGAGAACGTCATTGTTTTTGAACCAAAACTCAACTGTTAACTCTTGGGGAATGCCATCGGGACAAGGCAAGAAAGCATCGCCTGCAAAGGTATTTCTCTCAGGCCAAGGATTAGAAAAAACTTCTGATTTCGGATATAATATCTGACTTAGCCAAGGAAATGAATTTTCAGGTAACATTGGGCTGGTTTCATCTATTAAAATACCCAGATTTTTGATAATAGTTTTTTTAAAGCCAATCAGAATAATTCGGTCTCTATCCTGCGGTACTCCGTATTCGATCGCATTTATCAACCTTTCCACAAAAAAATATCCCGCATCAGCCAACTTAAGCTTGAGTTCGTCGTAAAAAGCTTTGTGTTTTTTGGTTCTCCACAAACCTTTGACATTTTCAAACAAAAAGAAATCCGGCTGCTGCTGACAAATCAATTCAATGTACGAAGCTGAAAGTTGACCTTTATCTCCTTCCTGACCTCGGTTTTTGCCACCAATCGAAAAGTCAGGACAAGGCGGGCCGGCAATAAATCCCACAATATCATGATTCTTCCGAGCATCCTGCATTAATTCCCGCAGGCGAAAAGCTGGTTTTCCCCCTACAATTTGAGTGACATCTGCTTCCTCTGCTTCGCAGTATCCGTATTCTGGTAGTGGCAAATTCAGGCACTGCCGAGAATAGCGGTATGCTTGCATGAAAGGTGGGAAAATTTCATTGACATACGCTACATTAAAGCCGCTTAATTCAAAACCGAGGTCAAGGAATCCCGAACCGGAAAAAAACGAGAATATACAGGGAATTGGGCATGGGGAATTGGGCATTGGGAATCGGTAATTGGTAATTGGTAATTAGCCGGGGCGGGTTTATGAGATTATTGGTCTTAGGCACAGATTGTCTGTAAAACCCGCCCCTACAGGCATCACAAAAATCACACAATATTTTTAAAACCATTGGCCGCCTCGGAAACGCCAGTAGGGAAACAAAATCCGCATTACTGTTTGCGATGCCAGATAAATAGCCAGCCACACTAAACTATAATGTAAAGCAAAAGCTGCTAAGTCAAAATCTTGTGCTGGTATTCCGGGCAAACCGATAGTTTTGATTAAAAATAACACAAAAAGTGCTTCCCAAATCCCGGCGATCAATTGAAACGCGCCTGGCCAATCTCGATCCCACCGAAACTGCTGGATGTAGATATATAAGACATCCCAGGCGATGCCAAAAATTGCTACATACCCTAAAATAAAGAAAAAGATTGAGCCTGATGTGGAGGTAATTAAACCCAGAAAAAAAGGCAGGGTTACTAAAACCCCTATCGTTGCAAATAGCAGTAACCGAGTTTGCCAGCGGCCGAATAAGGTGGGAGTCATAATAAATTAAGAATTGGGCATTGGGCAAACATGGCATTGGGCAAACATGGCATTGATAACTAATAACTAATAACCAATAACCAATAACTAATAACCAATAACTAATCAACCGGGAGATTTATTTAAAATCCACTTTAACCATTGTACAAACGATCGCAAAACACTCAATTTCCCAACACCCGGAGCTCCGTTAGCAGCCAGACTTTCCACCGAACGCAGGGCGGCGTATTGCAATCCCAAAAAGCTGTCCACGGGCGCGTAAGGCCCGCCCAAAGTAATCGCGCCCGCCGTGTACACCCGCCCTTCTGCGTTGCTAGCAGAAGTGTTGCGCAATTCGGGTACTTCAAAATCGTTGTTCACGCTCAAACGCCCCAAACTGTTGAGGGGAAGATTGTATTGAGCCACCAAATCATCCAGCAGGGGACTGGTTTTTACCTTAGCGTCCAAACCCGTAGCGTCAATGATAAAATCAGCTTCTAACTTAATTTGCCCCTTGAGTTCCTTCTCCTGAATGTAGGTCACCGTGCGGTTTTGACTGTCGCGCTCGACTCGCTCGACTTGGCCGAAGGTAATTTGATACCATCCTTGACTTAAACCTTGTTTGACAATCCGCTGCCAGTCGCTGCGATTGGCTGTAGTCGTGCCTCCCCAGTCTGTTAGTAACTGTGGGCGAAATTCTGGTTTGGCTTTTTCCAACATGACTCGCAGTTCCCCGCCCCAGCAGGCTTTGGGCCAGTTGAAAGGTTGAAATTCATAGTGATTTTCGACTTGTCGCACAGCCCGATCGAATTTGTTACCTTGGGGTTTGGCCGATCGCATCAAATGCAATACTTGAATATTGCCATTCCGCTGTCGCGCTTCATAAATCCGCTGCACCACCCGCGAAGCTACAATTCCCCGCCCTCTAATTAACACGCTGCCGCCCCTCGCCTCCAATTTTTCATAAACGCCGTCGTGGCTTTCGTAAGCATTGACAACTGAATCAAAATCCTGGGTTTTTTCGCGGTATTCTTGCAAGTCCGGCAAAAATTGAATGGCGGGATAGCCGGTGGCTAAGTGTACGTATTTGGCGATTAAAAAAGCGTGGTCGCGACGATCGGCATTCGATCGAGAATAAGCGATCGCGTACCTGCCGTCATCTGTCTTACGAATTGCCCGCACTCTCCCGTAGCGAAACATCTGATTCCACCCGATACGCACAGTTTCCCTGTCAATCGAATCAAACACATTTCCGGCGCGCGGCGTATAAGTTTCGGCAAAAGTCGGTTCGGCAAATACCTGCCACATCAACTTCAGCGACACAATCAACCGCCCTTTGAGCAATTCCTGCCAAGCTTCCCGCACAGCATAGGGAGGCCAGCCCCAAATGTTGTCTGGACATGAGTCAGAATTCGATCGCAGCCGTTCTCGCAGCGGAATTTGAGAATTCAGACACAAACGCCGATAGCGGGCGTAGGGCTGCTCTTCCATGCCCAGAACGGCAATTCGATCGACCTTCACGCCGCAAATTCTCAGCAAATCCACCCACATAAAGCTGCCCAAACCGCCACCAACAGCAGCCCAATCAACTTCCGCCACAGGGAGTCCCATAGATTGGAGCGATCGCATTGTGACTTGAGAAGCTTGCAAAAATGCGATCGGCGGAAATTCTCCCTTACTATTTGTGTGGGGAAGCGGCGAGACAATTTGCGGCCCCAACGCGGGGTCTGGCCCATTGGTCTGCGGGTTAAAGAAAATGTGAGAATTGACAGACTGGGGTTCTGTGGAATTAATCGCAAATGAAATGCTGATCGCGTAGGGCCCAATTTGCAGCATATCGCCGTTTGCCAAGATGCACCGGGTTTGGCGAGCGCCGTTGACATAAGTACCGTTGCGGCTGCCCGTGTCAATGACTACGATACTGTTGCCTTCGGTGGCAATCACTCCGTGAAAGCGAGAAATTTGACTGCTGCTGAGGGCAATTCGAGAAACTCGTTCCCCGTTGATTGTGGCGGGCATAGCTTCAAAAATACGTCCCAAAGCGATCGGCAAGTCGAGTATTGGGGAGCGACAATCCCCCGTAGCTGTATCTTTCCAAGTCAGTCGCAGGCGCAAGGGTTGAGGATTCATTATTATTTTTTAAACATTAGCCGTAGACTTTGAGCGGGCTGCGAAAAAAGATTTTTGAATTTGAGAGATTTGATTTGAGATTTTGGATTGAATGCAATCGGGAACGGCAAAATCTGGTTTCTTCATCCCTTTACTTCGTTCAAAACCTCAATCCGAGTTAAAAAAAAATCGGTTTTTGGGTGTTGGTGTGTTTCGGAGTGTGCGGGCGAAAATTAGTTGCGGGAAATGGCACAATCCTAGCATTAGCGATGTTTGATTGTCGATCGCGCCATCGTCCGATTATCTCTTTTTAAAATTTTCAAGGAGAGAGTACCACACTCACCGCCGCCGCCAAAGAAGTACCGCACCACGGACAGCCCGCACTCAACTGCGCGTAAGGCGAAATTCGGGTGCACTTCGGACACTGCAAACCGTAGGTGGAAGGCCCCGTCGCCGGGGAAGAACTTTTCACCGGAGGCGCAGACAACAAAACTGTCAGTGGCGCAGCTACCTGCATCTCCCTCACCTCCACCACCTCGATTTCCACTTGGCCTAAATGGATGCGGCTTCCCGAAGTCAATGTTGCTTCGCCCGATGCCAGAATTTTTCCGTCTACCAGCGGCGGATTGCTGGGGCGCAAATTCCGCACTGCATACTGCTGCAATTCTTGATTGAAAAATATTTCGATGTGCAAGCCCGAGACGCTCGAATGCGAAAATACTAGATCGCACTTCGCCGGATCACGCCCGAGTCTAACGCTTCCCGGATTTTTGCTTGGCTGTCCGTCTTGAATCGTCCGAGTTTGATGCACCCCAGCTTCTGTCCATGTCAAACTGAGCTGGTTTGTCATGAGTCTGTGGTTTCCTGAAATATATAAAAATCTTACTTATTTATATCAGGAGTTAGGGCAGTTTCAGGGCTGACTCGCTGGGGCTCAGAAACCCGGTTTCTAGGAGTTTTGGGTTTGGTAACGAGTAATCTCAAAAGAAACCGGGTTTCTGAGGTCAAAAGTGCGATCGCCACCTGTATGCCTCTGAGAAAATAGAAAAGTGCAGCTCAACAAAAAAGCCCCGAATTCGGGGCTTTTAGTGCTCGGGTTGGCTTTTTTTCAGACACTGACTCGCGGGTATTGCAGCTTTTGTTTGCCGCAAAATTCTCAACCCCAGTGCAGCGAATTTTAAAGATTTGCCAGCGATTGCTCAAAACTAATCCCTGCGGGGTGTTCTGGCGTTGCGAAGCGAGGCGTACGCACTGCGTTGCGTTTTTTGTCGGAAAGGGCGATCGAACTAGCTGCAACAGCAGAAATTCGATCGCACCACCTCCTCAAACGCGAGCTTGTCTCTCCTGCTGAATCTCAAGCTGCAACTATCGTGCCATCTTTCGTTCCAGCCAAAGCGTTAAGAGACTTAAGCTTCGCTCTTGCGACTTTTGCGGCCGCCTTCGCGACCAATTTGAGCCATGTGTTCGCGATTTCTGCTGACGGCTTCGCCACCTTTTTGACCAGCTTCTCTGGCTTCTTCAGGGGTGAATTCGTGTGCAGTTCCTTTCTCGTGCGCAGCTTTTCCGCCTTTGCTGGCAATTGCGCGCTGTTTTTCGGCGTCCATAGAAGCGAATCCGCGTTTGCTTTTCTCAGCCATGACTGTCTCCTGGTGTTTTTTCTGATTTTTGAGCTCGATCGCGCCTTCGCCTCCCACTGTAGTTGGTACTCCCAGTCAGTGGTGAGATCTCAGACGTTGACATACTCCCCAGCCCTAAACGCATGGGGATTGTGGATTCAAACAGCAAGCGCAAGCACAGCTTGTCTGATATTGCCCAGCATAGTAGGTTGATGCCCCAACCTATTTGAGATTTTTTGGACTATATAGTTGAGACCGGATTTTTACATCTCGCGAATCAACGATATATAGTTCAATCATCAAATCTCTCCTATAAGGACGGGGCTGCTACCCCAATTTGTCGGTAAATTATGAAACGTCATCAGCCGAATTTAAACTTTTGGTTTAAGTCGCAGGATAACTATTTGATAATTTACAAATGTGAACTAGAAATAGTTCACGCCCGGGCACTTTAATTAGAGCCACCAATGTTTAAGCAGGTTATTGTCTTTCAATCATTCTATAAACCCCCCAACTTTTATACCTCTTTCTCAGGTATAGTCATTCTTTAGTTCGCTGGAAGGATGGAAGCGAAAGCTCATTGGCCATAGACTCAGAGAATTTCTCGACTCAGGGGTGACACCTCAAAAATTAAAAGTCCAAAGAGGGATGCTTTTTTTGTCTTTTTACTTTTCTTTTTTTTGATGCCTTCCGGGCTTGCCTGTTATCGGAGATGTTAGGTGATCGGCAGATCGAGTTGTTTCTGGCAAGCGATATCTCGGGGTGCAGCGCAGGACGTACTCGATCGCACTTATCAAGTCTATCCTATGACCGATCGATACATAAATCGGTTTGATCCCAGTTTGCGTCCTTAGCGCTGCGCCTTCGGTTGATCCCTCGTGCAGCAAGGGCTGCCAACTACCCCGGTCGAACCCTACTTCTGAATGTTCTCCAATAAATCTACTTTTGGCAACTCCGATCGTCGCAATTCCTGTCAAAACTCCTAAATGGCAGGCAAGACCGAACCTGCGGGGGTGAGCGAGTCCTTGACCGTCGCACAAGATCAAGTCTGGTCTCAAACTGATACTTTGTAAAGCGTCGAGGACTGCCGGCACTTCTCGAAAAGACAGGAAACCGGGAACGTAAGGAAAAGCTGTCGGACTGCGAACCACAGCCTGCTGCTGCAATTGCAAGTCTGGAAAGCTCAGAATTGTTACAGCGGCCCGCGATACGTCCTCTGCACTGTCGTAGCCAACATCTACGCCCGCGACATACCGAACTGTCTCCAGTAGATTTTCGGTAATTACCTCTGACCGGAGCTGTTCTTGAATGGCGATCGCCTCTTCAATTGTCTGCGGCCAAGGGTGTCGCTGCAACATTAGATATCTTTATTCAACCGTTCTCATCTAAGTTTAACTTATTTTCTGGCATTTATAATCTCGAATTTTTATCGTTTGTCGCTATAAATTCACCACTTGCGCCAGGAGTCTTTTTTTATACTCGGAACGGTTGAGTAAGGCCGGCGCAATCCCATTCTCTAGCAGATATTAAAGGCAGAAGCCAGAAGCCAGAAAAGCAAGCATTTCAGTAGACCTCTCGCAAAAATAGCTAGGAACGGGCATCTTGCCCGTTCCAAAATTTGATTGAAAAGACTTTTGCAAGAGTTCTAGTAATTAAGAATATCCTAACCTGCATCACAGGGGATTTAAGCCCCCACCTTTAGGTGGATTGTTTTTAGGCTGGGGCTTAAAGCCCCAGCCTAAAAACTTCGCACTTAACAGTCAACTGTCAACTGTCAACTGTTAAGTGCTGTCAACTGTCAACTGTCAACTGAATGACGGGTATCGGCTCTATTCATGAAGTTATTTATGTCCTCACCGATGTGGCGGTTGCTATACAAGTGGCATTGTTGATATTAGATCGCCAATCTAACGCGAATTGTATACCTTTTGCAGTTGAGAGGCTCTGGGTTCCTCAAAAATATATGACTTTTATGACAATAATCAATGAATTTATGAATTGTTGCACCATTAACATGAAGTTATAATCTTAGATCAGACCGCATCGAAAACTAACATCCCGTAACACAACTCAACGCTGAATTAACATATGAAAACCATGCAAAGTGTTCGGTACAACCTCGCTCTCTACACCGTCGGTGGCATCGTCTTGATCATCGCTGCCTTAATTTTAAAACCTTTTGCCATCGTCGGCGCCGGGGAACGCGGCGTGATGATGCGCTTCGGCAAAGTTCAGAACGAGATTTTAGATGAAGGCATCCACCCGATTTTGCCGATCGTCACTTCCGTCAAAACCCTGAGTGTGCGGGTGCAAAAAACAGACCTCAAAGCAGATGCAGCATCCAAAGACTTGCAAAAAGTTAGTACAGACTTGGCAATTAACTGGAACATAGACCCCGCCAAAGCTAACCAAGTTTTCCAGCAAGTAGGAGACGAAGAACAAATTGTCAATAGCATTCTTAGTCCGGCAATTTCCGAAGTGCTCAAAGCAGCAACTTCTGAAAAAACAGCAGAAGAAATTATCACTAAACGCACAGAACTCAAAACAGAAATTGACAACTCTCTCAAAAAACGCTTAGCGCCTTACGGCATCATCATCAGAGATGTTTCCTTGATCAATTTTGGGTTCTCTCCAGAATTTAGCAAAGCCATCGAAGCCAAACAGATAGCAGAACAAGAAGCCAAACAAGCAGAATTTACAGTTAAAAAAGCAACCCAAGATGCTCAAGCCCAAATTAACCGCGCTAAGGGACAAGCAGAAGCTCAACGATTGCAGCGGCAAACTTTAACTCCCGAAATTTTACAGCAACAAGCGATCGAAAAATGGAACGGTCAGTTTCCGACAGTAATGGGCGGCAACGGGGCTCTACCCCTGATTAATATTACGCCTCCTACCGGTCAAGCTGCGACTCCTAGTAAATAAGTTGCTGCGCATCCTGATTGACGGAGCGCGGGGATTCGGGGAGAGGGGGAGAGAGAGTCCGAGGGGGAGAGGAATTGAGGGTTTTTCACTGCGGCAGTGAAGATGTGCTTTTGTCAATGCCCAGCGAGCGACCAAGTGTAAAAAATTGAACTAACAACTAAATTGAAATCCCACTTACTTAAATGAGAAGATACAATTTACGTTGCGCTAGTCCTGAAAAACGTTAAAGTAAGAAGCAACTCGGAAATTGTAAAGGTTTGCTTGAAAGTTTGGCTGATGGGAAATCGAGATAACCAGTCAATTTCTAATTTAGGTGGAGTGGGGGACGTAGCCGATCGCGATCCTGCGTCAGCACTGTGGCTGCGCGATCGAGTTTTGGCAGCTACTAGCAGCGGTATTGTCATTGCTGACGCCAAGGCACCCGACTGTCCCATAATTTATTGCAATCCGGCCTTTGAACGGATTACAGGTTACGCAGCCGGTGAAATCTTGGGGCGCAACTGCCGATTTTTGCAAGGCCCCGATACGGATCGAACTACGGTAGCTAAGATCCGCGAAGCCTTGCGCGAAGGTCGAGCATTGCAGGTAACAATCAAAAATTACCGCAAAGACGGTACTGCTTTTTGGAACAAATTATCGCTATCTCTCCTGCGAGACGACAGCGGTAATTTGACTCACTTCGTCGGAACTCAGTCCGACTTATCCGATGGCATCGAAGTGCAGGAAGCTTTGCAGCAAGCTAACGACCAACTGCAAACGATTTTAGAAGCAGTTCCGGGAACAGTATCTTGGATTAGCTCGGATTTGCGCTATTTGGGGGTTAACCAGCACTTAGCCAAACTGCACGGTTTGCCGCCGTCGGCATTTGTCGGTCAAGATATCGGTTTTCTGGGCGCTAGCTCGGATTTTCACTCTTTTGTGGTGGAGTTTTTTGCCGGCGAGGCTATAGAAACGGTTAAAGAACTCAGCGCTAAGGTGAAAACTGACGGCGGACAGTCGGCGGGACATTATTTGATTGTGGCTCAAAAGTACGATCGGGGCAATGCAGCTTGTCTGGTAGGGATTGATATTACCGAGCGCAAACGGGCAGAAGAAGCTCTGGTGCTGACTCGCAAGGCGGTGGAAAGTTCGAGTGACGCGATCGGCATCAGCGATGCTTCGGGCACTCACATCTATCAAAATCCAGCGTTTTCTCAGCTATTTGAATGGGAAACCGCACAGGAATTTAAACTCGCTGGAGGTATACCGGCAGTTTTTGCTGACTCCTCCGTCGCCTCGGAGATCCTCGACACGATCGCCCGGGGTTATTCTTGGTCTGGTGAAGTTACCAACCGCACTAAAAGTGGCGAGATTTTGCAAGTGCTGCTGCGGGCCGATGCGATTAAAGACGCCACAGGGACAATTGTCGGTCTGATTTACATGAATACCGACATTACCGATCGCAAGCGCACGGAACAAGAGCTGCGACAAAGTGAGAAGCGTTTTCGATCGCTGATTGAAAATGCCAGAGACATTATTATAATTCTCGACGAAAACGGCTTTTGCCGCTATGTCTCTCCTTCCCAAGAGCGGATTTTGGGCTACCCGACGGCGGAAGTTCTCGGCCGGTCTGTATTCGACTTGATTCACCCCGACGAATTGCCGATGGTTGCTCAGGTGTTCAAAGGAGTGATCGAAATGCCGAGAGTTGGGCTGGGATTGGCGGAATACCGAGTGCGACACAAGGAGGGTTTCTGGTGCGTGTTGGAAGCGGTGGCGACGAATTTGCTCGCGGAACCTTCGGTGCGGGGAATTGTGGTTAACTGTCACGATGTGACTGAGCGCAAGGTGGCTGAAGACCAATTGTTGCACGATGCTTTGCATGACGCGCTGACGGAGTTACCGAACCGGGCTTTGCTAACTGACAGGTTGGGACAAGCTTTTGCCCGTGTCAAACGACATCCGAGTTATCAGTTTGCGGTGCTGTTTTTGGATTTGGACAGGTTTAAGGTGATTAATGACAGTCAGGGACACCGCACGGGCGATCGCCTGTTGGTGGCTGTGGCTCGCCGTCTATTGACTTGTTTGCGATCGGGCGATACGGCCGCTCGTCTGGGGGGAGATGAGTTTGTGATTTTGCTGGAGGAAATTCAAGGTGTTGATGAGGCGAAAGCCCTTGCAAAGGAAATTCTCAGGGCGATCGAACGACCGCTGAATTTGGAAGGTAATAAAGTTTTAATTACTGCTAGCATCGGCATTGCTTTGAGTACAGACAAATATCAGTGGCCGGGAGATATTTTGCGCGATGCTGATATTGCGATGTACCGGGCAAAAGCTCTCGGCAAAGCTCGCTACGAAGTGTTTACAAGTGCGATGCACACTCAGGCTGTGGCTTTGATGAACTTGGAACATGATTTGCGCCAGTCTGTTGAAGAATTGAATTTGACATATTCGATGGTGGATTTGGGAGCTGGGGCGGTGTGCGAAAACTCGCCGACGAGCGAAATTGACTGGAAATTGGAACGTCCGAAATCGCAATTTGCTCCTCCTCAATTGGAATGCCCTTTTACTGTTTATTATCAGCCGATAGTTTGTTTGCAAAGCGGCTCAGTTATCGGATTTGAGGCGCTGGTGCGCTGGCTGCACCCGGAACGGGGTGTAGTTTCCCCGATGGAATTTATTGCGATGGCGGAGGAAACTGGGTTAATTACGCCTTTGGGTTTGTGGGTTTTGAACGAAAGCTGCCGCCAAATTATTA
>JAYUGZ010001009.1:0-6660 GCA_043767465.1 Cyanobacteriota bacterium | reverse complement strand
CGTACATCATTACAATGCTAGTTTACAACTCTAAATGCCTACTTTTCTTTGAATTCAGTTTTATTCTCTCGATCCTTTCCTTCAGGGCACTACCCAGCAATCCATGCGTTGCCAAGTGAATAATCGATGCTTGGGGCATTTTTTGGACGATCGCAGCTTTTGTACCTTGTGCGCCTGTGATGGCTTGGGTTTTGAGCAGAGGCGCGATCGCTCTAGCTTCGGCTTCGGCCCCAGGTAGAGCAGACAATTGCCGTTTGGGTTCTCCCGGAGAAGGAGATACGATCGGCATCGTGGGATTGCCCAATACTAGAGCATTACCGCTGTTGGCTGGCTTCTGTGCTAGCTTCTGTTGTCGAGTTAATGCCAGAACTTGAATCGAGGGGGCGGTGAGAATGGTGTGTTTTTGGATTAAGTAAGTGCCGCTGGCATCTTGGAGGGCGGGGAAGGGCACTTGGAATAGGAGACCTTGGGGAATGAAAATGACGTGGGCATTGGGGTCTTTGGGTAGGAGGCTGGCAATGGGATCGATCAGCAGTTGATGCAGTGTCGGTAAGTTGGGTTGGGGTTGAAGAGCGAGGGAACTGCTGCGACTGCGGACGGCAAGGAATTCTTGATTGCCAATAATTAGATCGGCGAGAGAGGCTTTGTGTTTCTGCCAGAGGGGTTTGAGGTCTACCTCGCGGAATGTGATTTCGCCCGTAGGTTGAATCACCCAGATGTAGAGCGCGGATTCTCGCATTTCTCGTTTGCCCTGAATCTGGAAGCCGTCATAGACGATCGAATATTGCACCAAAGTAGCATTCTGTGCTTTGGCGATTTGGCGGATTTGATCCTGGTTGGGAGCAGTGGTGATGACCGGATTGGTAGAACCTGACGATAAGCGTTCTGTCAGGAGATCGACAAAGGCACGAGCGCGTCCCCGTTCGGCAATTTCTAAAGCGGCGATCGGGTTATTCTGAGCCACTCGGACTCGTTGTAAAGTCCCATAAGTGCGAGCTTGTTGTTCAAAGATGGAGACTTTATTTGCATCGTTGGAGCCGAGCATTTGCCGCATCGATTCCCAAACTTGAATCCCATCAATCAGCATTTTTTCAGCTTCTGTTAGATTCCCAGCTTTCAAGAAGGCCAATCCGAGGTTGTTGAGCTCCTGACCTTCCCCAAGGCGGTCTTTAATTTCGCGGAAGATGGCTAAACTCTGCTGTGAATACTCAATGGCTTTGGCATAGTTGCCCAGAGAGCGGTAAGCACTTCCCAAATTGCCCAGTGCTGCACCTTCACTTTCGCGGTTTTTTATTTCGCGAGCGATGGCTAACGACTGCTGTGTATACTCAATGCCTTTGGCATCGTTGCCCATAGACAGGTAAGCACCTCCCAAATTGACCAATGCTGCACCTTCCCCAAAGCGGTCTTTAATTTCGCGGGCGATGGCTAAATGTTGCTGTGAATACTCAATGGCTTTGGCATAGTTGCCCAGAGAGCGGTAAGCGACTCCCAAATTGCCCAGTGCCCACCCCACCCCACGGCGGTCTTTAATTTCGCGGGCGATGGCTAAGTCTTGTTGCCCATAATCAATGGCTTTGGCATAGTCGCCCAGATAGAGGTAAGCGTTTCCCAAATTCCTCAGTGCTCCACCTTCCCCAAAGCGGTTTTTTATTTCGCGAGCGATGGCTAAACTCTGCTGTGAATACTCAATGGTTTTGGCCGAGTTGCCCAGAGAGCGGTAAGCGTTTCCCAAATTGCTTAGTGCATTCCCTTCCCCACGGCGGTCTTTAATTTCGCGAGCGATGGCTAAATTCTGCTGTAAATACTCAATGGCTTTAGTATGGTTGCCCAGAGAGTTGTAAGCAATTCCCAAATTCCCCAGTGCATTCCCTTCCCATTGGCGGTTTTTAATTTCGCGGGCGATGGCTAAAGTCTGCTGTGCATACTCAATGGCTTTAGCATAGTTGCCCAGATCGAGGTAAGCGTTTCCCAAATTCGCCAGTGCATTTCCTTCCCCAAAGCGGTCTTTAATTTCGCGGGCAATCGCTAAATGTTGCTGCCCATAATCAATAGCTTTGGCGTAGTTGCCCAGAGAGCGGTAAGCGATTCCCACATTGCCTAGTGCCGCACCTTCCCCTGGGCGGTTTTTGAGGGCGCGATAAATTTGCAGTGCCTGTTCCCAGGAATTCAGCGCTGCTGGGAATTGACCAGTCTGATGCTGTTGAATCCCCTGCTGTATTAGCCGATCGCCCTCTGCTTGACGAGGATCGATCGCCTGAGCATTAGCCGGGAGTAAGAAGTCAGGCCCAGGGAATAAGGGAGGAGTGGCAAGTAGGAACAGGGAAATCGAAGCTAGGAAAACAGGAGTGAGCTTAGAGTCGATCGATTTAAGCCACCGAACGGGAGAATACAGCATCGGATTCTAGAGTTTTGATTTTAGAGAATTAGTTCGATCGCCCGATCGGCTTGAATCAAACCATTTACCTGATAAATGCTATCCTGTCAACCCATTTCGATTAGCTGTTGTCATCAAAATGTACTCAACTTGAGCCGGAGTTAAATTCGGATTGGCGCTCAAAACTAAAGCTGCTACACCAGATACTTGTGCCGTTGCCATCGATGTGCCACTGTAGGTCTCATAATCGCCATCAGGAGTGGTAGAATAGATGTCTACTCCCGGAGCCACTACGTAATCCAAAGGTCTCGAACCCGCACGGTTAGAGTCGTCATCCATTCTGCCTGTTACATCAATGCTGCCCACGGCAATTCCCCAGCGATCGGCATTAATAGCTGGATTATCTGGTTGGCTGTTACCCGAATTTCCGGCTGCCATAACCACAACAGAGCCTTTATTATTTGCATACTGAATTGCCTCATTTATCACGTTGGAAGGGAAAAACTCATTTCCCAAGCTGAGGTTAATTACATCGGCTCCATTATCAGCAGCATAACGAATTCCATTAGCAACATTATTCGGTGAGCCACCACCAAAGGCGGACAACACTCTGACAGGCATAATCTTGGCATTGTAGGCAATTCCTGTGATGCCAAAATTATTTCGTTCTGCTGCGATCGCACCTGCTATGTGAGTACCGTGGCCATCCAAACTCAGATCGATTGGGATGTTGTCGCCCGCCACAAAATCCCAACCCCGAATATCATCAATATATCCGTTGCGATCGTCATCGATGCCATTTCCGGCAATTTCACCAGGGTTCCGCCAAATATTGCCATCCAAGTCAGGATGGGTGTAGTCAACACCGGTATCTACGACAGCTACAACAATGCCATTTCCTGTAATGTTCTGATTCCAAACTTCCGGCGCATTTATGACATCTAGCGCAGAATTATTCCCGCCCAGATCGGGAAGAGCAGGGAAAAGACTTGAGCGGTTTAAAGTGCGGGAAACTGCTGCATTTGCATTCACCAAGCCGTAGCCATAGTTAGTATTAAAAGGGCCTAATGGTGTTGGAATATCTGGCACTACAGGAACAGACGTTGCAGAAAGATTCAGGCTGTAATTAGTAGAGCCTGAGTAGCTAGAGACTTGGACATAGTATGTCCCTGGAGCCAAATTGGATATATTAATTACATCGGGGATAGTGCCAATATTAAGAGAGTAGCGAATAACTTCACCAGAATCAACTACACCGTTGCGGTTTTTATCTTGAATTAGCTTTACGTCAGCATCCGCTCTCAAACCATCGAGACGCAGGTTAAAATTGCTCTTAGTCTTGATATCGAATCGGTAGAAATCGCTAGAATCGCCTGTGCCCACGAAATCAGTTAAGCTGATGCTACCATTCTCAACACCAACAACATTACGAGCTGTCGAAAGAGAGTTACCTGGATCGGCGAAATTCAATTGAGAAGCAGACACCGTTCCTGTTAGCGGATCTGCGTTTGCACTGGTTGACTGTGACTGCGCCTTGAGTTGAGTATCAGCGACATCGCCAGTAACTCGATCGCCCGTAGAGAAACTGAGGCCATCGCCCGCACCAGCTACAATAAAATCTGCGATCTGTGTCTGTGGGTCGATGCTGGATGCTGCGGGATTAGTCAAGCTAAATTCAGGACTATAACTAGAAGCATTAAATGGAGCGATCGCGACCTTGAGCAAATCGCTGTTAACCGGAAATGTCGATCGCACGAGATCGTTTGGCTGTTGGCTGAAACAAAGGCGATCGTTAGGATTCGTGTTGATGTCTAACATAATTTAAAACCTCAGATATTTAGATTTGTTCTTTAGTTAAATCTTAAGCCGTCCAGATGGGAAAATCACTCGTTATACCCACATAGTCGAGCGAGTATCAGGTGCAAAATAGATTGCGGGAAAGTGCAAAGTATGTTAATATATAGAGTAAATGCTTCAATTCTATCAGTTTTGAGATTGAAATGCGAGCACGAACGAAGATTCATTCCACAGTCCGCCAGGGAATTAATATCGTTTCTGGCTGCATCGGAATTATTAGCAGCCAAAATTAGGATAATGCACGTGCCGTTTCTCTACAATGTTATTTTGGGTAGGGACACGGCACTGCCGTCTCCTCCATATCATAAGGAGTGTAACCGGAATTGATATAATTCTCTCATAGCGCAAGTCCTCTCAAAGACTGAAGAATCTAACTCAATACGGTTCAATTAAGAAGATAATTTATCAGCGCGATTTAACCGAAAATTGTCATAGTTTATGCGATTGCCGCGCTAAGAGTTCGCAATGACAAAAAACGTAAAGCTAAGCGTATTGCGAACAACTTGGTTGTTTCGATAGACTGACTTTTCAAACCTTTGACTGCACGTAAAGCAATACTGTTTAAATCAGAACAATCTGACTTCCTTCCAAATGTTCGGTAATTTGGTAAGGCATTGGCAGTTTCCTGTCCAGCATCGGATCTGGCGGTACGGGGAGTTGACTTTTTTGTACAGATTCCGATTGCGCGCTTTGCTGTGCCACTCTCATCGCGGACTCCCACAAATTTTTTTTGCCGACTCTTTCGTCGTGATCGATAATTCCTGCATCTTGCAATACCTCTGTCAGCAATTTCCACAAATAATAAGCAACGTATCGCCCTAAGTAGCATATTTCATAGTTCCGCGCGATCGCACAATTATGCTTGATTTCTTTGTATGTAAAACCATCTAACACTCCTTGAATAATTGCTCGCTGTAAGCCGTTCAATGGTTGGCCTCTCTTTTCCTGTACCAGGTTATCTAGAATGTTTGTAGCTGATTCGGATGTATTGTCGCCAATTAATTGTCGAGATTCTGACGGATTTGGTTGTAAAGTCATAAAAAAAGTTCTCTTAACAGTTGACTTAAATTTTAAGCAACCCAGATGGGAAAATCATTCGTTCTACCCACAGACTTGATGAGGTATCAGGTGCAAGATAGATTGCGGGAAAGTGCAAAGGTAGGTGAATATGTAGATAACTTAAGCTGTCAGCCCGCCAAGTCTGTTAGTCATCCCACGAGTCCGCCAGGGGTTGAAACCCCTGTCTAATAGCTAAAGTCCTCTCAAAGAGGACTCAAGAAATCATCAGTCCTCTTTGAGAGGACTTGCGCTTTGAGGCAGGGGTTTCAACCCTTGCCGGACTATGGGTCGTACCTTAAGTTGACACTAATGGGCACTGCCGTCTCCTCTATCATTCCGGTACAAACGGAATTGATATAATTTAGGATAAAATTTAGCCTAAAAAATTGAGCCAATTCGCTATTCATCAAAACTTACTCTGCCTCCCCAATCAGAGTAAATGCCGCCCAATTTCGCGGCTGCGGATGAGTTTTCATCGTAGTTAACATGGCCTGCCGCAAAGCCTGCGCCTTATTCGGGTTGTTCTGAAGGTTTTGATAAAATGCCTTCATTAATTCCGATGTCGGCGCATCGGGAACCGCCCATAAAGAAACAATCACACTCGGTACTCCTGCTGAAATCAAAGCGCGCGATAAACCAATTACTCCATCCCCAGTAATTCTGCCTTCTCCAGTGTTGCAAGCGCTCAAAACGACCAAGCTGGCTTGCAGTTTCATATCGAAAATTTCTTCTGCGGTCAATAAGCCGTCATCAGTGCCAGAAGGAGCCAGGGCGATCGCACTTGCCAATCCCCGCACATCATCCAGCAATCCGTGGGTTGCTAAGTGAATAATCGATGCCTGGGACATTTTTTGGACGATCGCAGCTTTTGTCCCTTGTGCGCCTGTGATGGCTTGGGTTTTGAGCATCGGGGCGATCGCTCTGGCTTCGGCTTCGGCTCCAGGTAGAGGAGACAATCGCTGTTTGGGCTCTCCCGGAGAAGGAGACACACTCGGCATCGTGGGATTGCCCAAGACTAGAGCATTACTGGTGTTGACTGGCTTCTGTGCTAGCTTGTCTCGTTGTTGTCGGGTTAATGCCAGAACTTGAATCGAGGGGGCTGTGAGAATGGTGTGTTTTTCGATTAAGTAATTGTCGTTGGCATCCTGGAGAGCGGGGAAGGGCACTTGGAACAAGGAACCTTGGGGAATGAAAATGACATGGGCGTTGGGGTCTTTTGGGAGCAGATTGGCGATCGGATCGATCAGCAGTTGATGCAGCGTCGGTAAGTTGGGTTGGGGTTGAAGAGCGAGGGAACTGCTGCGACTGCGGACGGCAAGGAATTCTTGATTGCCAATAATTAGATCGGCTAGGGAGGCGTTGTGTTT
>JAYUGZ010001008.1:0-6675 GCA_043767465.1 Cyanobacteriota bacterium | reverse complement strand
AGGTCCATCACGATGTCTCAACAGCAATTCTCGCTAATTTTGGTGCGCTGCAATTACCAGCAGTTGCGACAGCGCTGGGCACAGCGGCTGCGAGAAATCTCCCCAGTTCCCATTCAAGATATTGTTCTGCCAGCATCCGTCAAAACCCTCTACACTACCCTACAGGCAAATACGTTTGGGAGCGAGCCTTCGGGTGTCGGTTCCGCCTCGGCTTTGATGGTATTCGGTTTAGAAACAGTAGTGGCGATCGACGAACTGATGGCCTCTACCAATCAAGTGCGAGACGAATTTCGCAAAAATTTTTCCTGCCCGGTGATTTTGTGGGTAACAGATGATATCGTGACTAAAATGATTCGTTTGGCCCCAGATTTTAAAAGTTGGGCCGCCGCCACAATTAAATTTGAAATGGCGGTTGACGAATTAATTGATTTTCTCGCTGGGCGGGCCGATACTATCTTTAAAGTAGGCGAACTAAACCACGAACTCGGCAGCAGCACCGCCGCCGGAGCAGGTTTTGAAACCTGCGAAACCGACTGGGAAAAACGCGCCTTGGAGCGCGAAATCAGCCCCGGAGAACGCTTTCTCACCTTTAACTCTGGGCCCCAAAACGGACGACAATCAGATGTCCACTCGTATTCGCCTTTGAGTCCGGGCAATACCCTCGATTTGGCGATCGGCTCTTTGTCACGCCGAGAACTAGAATTAGCTTTAAGAGATTTACAAAATCGCGGTCAAGAACTAGAACCAGCCCTCAAAGCCAGCCTGCAATTCGTTCTCGGTCGAGATTACTATGTCAGCGACCAAACCGAAACCGCCTTAATTCACTATCAAGAAAGCTTAGCTTTTTGGCAGCAGCAAACCGGCAACTGGGATCTGGCAAACTGGGAACATTCCGAAAACCGACAAACTCTCTCTTCCTACTTGTTGAATCCTGTCCCCAACATCCTATTTTTAGAGAGAGAAGGCATAGTGCTGTTTCACATAGCTTTGTGTCACCGCTTGCAAGCAGCCAGAAATCCGGTAGCTAACCGCCACCACTGGGAACAAGCTTGGATTAGCCTGGAACAATCGAGAAATGCTTTCTCTCTTGCCGATCGCCCCGAATTGGTAGCTGAGGTGACAGCACACCTGGGACAAGTGCTGCAACGCCTGAAAGCTTGGGGAGAGTTGCAAGCATTAGCTGAAAATTCTTTGCAATTGCACTTCACTTACGGTACTCCCAGCCAACTAGCTCAAGATTACGGCTTTTTGGCGGAAGTTGCCCTACAACAGTCGAGGTGGAGTCAAGCCCGCCAGCTAGCCGAGTTGGCTTTGGCGATTTTGGATCAAACGCCTAACGATTTGAGATTGCTGATTGAAGATTTGAGATTGGGGTTTGAGGGAAATTATCCAGAATTTGTCGGTAATAACGAGTCAAGTAACGATCCCAAATCTAAAATTCAACATCCCAAATCAGACAGAAGTTCGTATCTGTTACTGTTAGCCCGAAGTTTGCGACAGTTAGGCCAGTGGGAAGCTGCGGTGCATTCTTTGGAGTTGGCTCAAGCTCAAAGCGAGCCGAAGTACGACCCCCGACTTTACATCGATATTTTGACGGAACTGCAAGCGGTTTATTTCGAGCAGGGAGAGTATCTCAAAGCTTTTCGGATTAAAAAGAGCCAAAGGTCGATCGAGTATCAATACGGATTTAGGGCTTTTATTGGAGCCAGTCAGTTGCAGCAGCAGCGCCAAGCCGTCAATCCTTCGAGCCCGTCAGCTCAAAATCAAGCTGCGATCGCAGCCTCCATGACAGCTTACTCCCGCCAAAAAGATATCAATAGCTTGCTAGAAAGAATTAGCCGGGACGACCATAAATTAACTATTATTCACGGGCCAAGCGGAGTCGGGAAAAGTTCTTTAGTCAACGCCGGCTTAGTACCTGCTTTGAAAAATATTACTCCGGGCGCGCGCGATACTTTGTCCGTAGTAGTCAAAGTGTACACCGACTGGCTGCTGGAATTAGAAAATGCTTTGAACGGCGCGCTGTACGACAAACAAGCCGAAGAGGAAAGGAAATTAATCGCCAAAGGAGTACAGGAAATCCACAAACGAAGTTGCTCGGTTATTCCAGGTCGCAGCTCAGAAATATCCTCTTTTATCATAGAGCAGTTGCGCGAAAATGCCGACAATAATTTGTTAACTGTGCTGATTTTCGATCAATTTGAAGAGTTTTTCTTTGTATCAACTTCAGTGGCACAAAGACAACTTTTTTATAACTTTTTGCGCTTATTTTTGAACTTGCCTTATGTCAAGGTAATTTTGTGTTTGCGCGAAGATTATTTGCACTATTTGCTGGACTGCGATCGCTTCCCCGACCTCGACGCCATTAACAATAATATTCTCGATAAAAGCATCCGCTACCAACTGCGGAGTTTTTCGCTCAAAGACGCGCGGGCTGTGATCGGACACTTGACGGAACGAGCGGAATATTATTTAGATCCGGCACTGATCGATGCCTTCGTGGCAGATTTAGCAGATGAATTGCAAGAAGTGCGACCGATTGAATTACAGGTGGTGGGAGCGCAACTCCAAGAAGAAGGTATTACCACTTTAGCACAATACCAGCAATTGGGCGACAATCCTAAAGCAGAATTAGTTAAGCGATCGCTCGAAGGAGTCATCTCGGACTGCGGGTTGGTGAACGAAGATGCAGCCTGGAAAATCTTGTTTTCCCTGACAGATGAAAGAGGTGTGCGGCTGATTAAAACCAAACACGAACTATCGTTAGTGACAGGACAGCAGCCCGCAGATGCGGCAGAAAATGAATTGTTGGCGATCGGCAGCATCGGCATGATTCCCCTACAACTACAGTTCGCCAAAGAACCCGAAAGCGGACAAAAGAAAACCGACAACCTAGATTTAATTTTAGATATTTTAGTCGGTCACGGTTTGCTATTTTTGCTGCGGGAAGCGCCAGAAGACCGATATCAATTGGTACACGACTATTTAGTGCGGCCGATCCGCCAAAGATTCGGCTTAGAAGCCAGACTGCACAAAGCAGAAGCCGACAAAAAGATGAGTCAAGCACAGCTCTACCGAGCCAATACTTTTCTGAAACAACTGCTGGGAGTAGCAGCGATCGGCGTCCTGCTGCTAACGAGTTCCACCATCGCCGCCGTAAACTTTTGGTGGCGCGCTGTCGGTCAAAAACAGCTAGCTGTAGCTCAAACTCAGCGAGCCGAAATCAGTACCTTAACCGCAGCTTCTGAAGCGCTTTATTTCTCAAACAATAAATTTGACGCCATGATGGAAAGTTTGAGAGCGGGAAAAAAGTGGAGACAGATCGAACAATCCCAAGAAATACACACTCTCAAGGACACCGAAATTCTGATTTCTGCTGCCCTCCAACAGGCCGTTTATGGCGTCAAAGAACGCAACCGCTTGGAGGGACACGGCGATGTAGTTTGGGGTCTGGGTTTCAGTCCTGACGGTCAAACAATAGCTTCTTCCAGTGTCGATAAAACTGTAAAACTTTGGCGGCGTGACGGCAGTTTGCTGACAACTTTTAAAGGCCACACTAACAGCGTCGCCTGCGTCGCGTTCAGTCCCGACAACAAAACCGTCGCCTCGGCAAGTTTAGATAAAACTGTCAAAATTTGGCAAACCGACGGTACGTTGCTGACAACTTTAACAGGACACACTAACAGCGTTACCAGCGTGGCTTTTAGCCCCGACGGTCAAACGATCGCCAGTGCGTCTAGAGACAAAACAGTTAAACTGTGGAAAACCGACGGTACGTTGCTGAGAACGATCGAGCAACTAGCTCCGGTAAATTGGATCAGCTTCAGCCGCGACGGCAAAATCGTTGCAGTGGCGAGCGATGACGGTACTGTGAAAGTGTGGACTTCTGGTGGCAGGTTAATCGCTAATTTGTGGCACAGCGAAAACAAAAAAACCTTGAAAGTGTACGCCGTCAGTTTCTCCCCCGACGGTGACACCCTCGCCAGTGCTGGAGAAGACACGACGGTGAAAATCTGGAGCATCGCTGCACTAAAACATCCAGAAACACAAAAATCAACACAGGCGCTCGACGGCGAACTGCTAGCAACTTTGCGGGGACACAGCAAGTGGGTATTTGGTGTCAGTTTCTCTCCCGACGGTCAAACACTGGCTTCTGGAGGTGCAGACGGAACTGTCAAACTCTGGAATCTGGGGAATGTTGGTGACAAACGTTCAACGGATGCTAGCAATATTAAACCGGAAAGCCGCTTGCTGAGAACTTTTGAAGGACACGCCGATCGAGTTACTCAGGTAAGTTTTAGCCCGGATGGCAAAACTTTGGCTTCGGCAAGTTTTGACAAAACTGTCAGGCTGTGGCGGCTCGATGATGTGCCGCTCAAAACCCTCGACGGACACCAAAACCGGGTACAAAGCGTTACTTTCAGCCCCGATGGCCAAAGGCTGGCTTCTGCTTCTACGGACAAAACTATCAAACTCTGGAGTCGCACGGGAGTTTTGCTAGAAACGTTGGAAGGACACACTCAGAGAGTCTCCAGTGTCAGTTTCAGCCCCGACGGGCAGCTATTGGCTTCTGCGAGTTATGACAAAACTGTGAAAGTCTGGAATCTCAAAGAAGATCGGAGGCTGAATAATATTCTGCCTTGTCCTTCGGCTCCGCTGTTCCCGTGTTCGCCTTCTGTGTTGTTTACTCTAGAAGGCCACACTGACAGTGTGATGAGCGTTAGTTTTAGCCCCGACAGCGAGACAATCGCTTCGGCGAGCAAGGACAAGACTCTGAAACTGTGGACGAGAAACGGCAGGTTGATTAAGACTTTGACGGGACATAAGGGCTGGGTGACTGGGGTGACATTCAGCCCTGACGGAGAAATGCTGGCTTCTGCGAGCGATGACGGTACTGTCAAACTCTGGAATCGGGACGGTGTTTTGTTGAGGACTTTTGAAGGGGCTCACAACAGTTTTGTGTTGGGGGTGGCTTTTAGCCCTGATGGCAAAATGCTGGCTTCGGCGGGTTATGACAATTCGGTGAAGTTGTGGAAGGTGGACGGGACTTTGGTGGCGACGCTGCTGAAGGGTTCTAGCGACAGTGTGACTAGCGTGAGTTTTAGCCCGGATGGTTTGTTGATTGCTTCGGGCAGTTACGATCACAAGGTGAAACTGTGGAGCCGCAGCGGGACGTTGCTGAAAACTTTGACGGGACATAAGGATAGTGTGATGAGCGTGAGTTTTAGCCCGGATGGGAAGGTTCTGGCTTCTGCTGGCCGCGATAATCGGGTGATTTTGTGGAATTTGGATCTTGATGATTTGTTGGTGAGAGGCTGCGATTGGGTGGGGGATTATCTGAGGACTAATCCTAATGTGAGCTCGCGCGATCGGCGCCTGTGCGACGGGGTGGCGGCAAAATCTCAGTTTTAATCTGAAGGAAGAAGGAAGAAGGAAGAAGGAAGAAGGAAGAGGGAATGGGGAATGGGTTGAGCCCAAAAATCTCTTTTATGAGAGATAGTCGGCGGTTGAAACCTATCCTACACAAACGATGTCCGCCGGACGCCGACTAAGAAATTAAGGAATATTAAAGCCTGGGTTTGGTATCAAAACTCCAAACTCAAAACTATTTCCCCTTCCCCTTGCTCTCGGCTTCCTGTAAAGTAAATAATTGTAAAGACATTATGAGTTTTCTCTTATCCTCTGGTTAAGACCGCCAGCTAACATTCACAATTAAGACCCGAATTAGAAGTTCCTATGTCACAGTTTTTCCCGCGCAAATTTCTAGCCTCTGCTGCTGCATTTTTTCTGGCTTTGTCGGTGTGGACGATCGCACCTGCGGCCCATGCTTTCAACAATCCCGATTTGTTGCCCCAAGTTCAGACACCGATCATTGATTTAGCTAAAGCTCTCACGGATATTGAGGAAGAGGGTTTGGCAAAAAATTTAAATGCCTTTGAAGCTGAAACGGGTTGGAAGCTGCGAGTGCTGACTCAGTACGATCGCACGCCCGGTTTGGCTGTAAAAAGTTATTGGGGCTTAGATAAAAAGAGTGTATTGCTAGTCGCTGACCCGCGCGGTGGCAATTTGCTGAATTTTAATGTGGGCGATGCCCTGTATCCACTACTGCCGCGCACTTTTTGGGTGGAACTGCAAACCCGCTACGGTAATCAGTTTTTTGTGCGGGACAATGGGGAAGATCGATCGATCATTGAATCTTTGGAGTCGATCGAAGGTTGTTTGCGCAAGGGCGGGTGCAATGTGGTTCCCGGTTTGCCGAGGGAACAGTGGGTGCTGACGTTAATTAGTTCGATAGTGGGCGGTGTGATCTGCGGGTTTGCGGCTCAGCCGCGGAAACCGGGACAGGGTGTGGCTTGGCAGTGGGCGCTGATTTTTTCGCCGCTGTGGGGCATTCTGTTTCTGGCCTTCGGAGTTGGGCCTGTGGTGACTCGGACTTCGGAGTGGTTGCCTTTGGGTAGGAATGTGGCCGGTTTTGCGATCGGGGCTTTGGTGGCATTCTTGACTCCGGTTTTGGGCAAGTCTCCTTCAGAGGAAAGTTAGTTTGTCCGTTGGCAGTTGTCCGTTGTCCGTTGGCAGTTATCAGTGTTCTTACTGGCAACTAGCAACTGCCAACTGACAACTCGCCACGCGCCCCCGAAGTATAGCATTCCGCCCAGGAGAGCGAAACGGCTCGGG
>JAYUGZ010001007.1:0-2698 GCA_043767465.1 Cyanobacteriota bacterium | reverse complement strand
TTAACGCCTTTGGGAGTGCCGCACAGCAGCAAGCGGACGGGTTTTTTGTCGGCGGGCGCGTTGGGAATTTCTTCGCGCAGTAGTTCGGGAACGGACTTTGGTGTTGGTATCATAGAGTTATCTCCTAATAGGGTTATCTCCTGAATGTGGGAGTCCAAACCCCTGCCGCGTCTTGATTAGAGTCTGAAACGGCGGGGGTTTGGTTTTTGTTGAAATTGAGTAACATCTTTTGTTACTAAGTAAAATAGTACCATTCCTTGTGACACCATGTCAATAGGTAACGTCAAAAAGTAGAATGTTATCTAAAGTAGTTATGGAAAAAACACAAGCGTGGCAGCAAAAAATCTCACACGAGTAACAACTTACGTCAATCCTGAAATAGCCAAAGCATTAGAGGAATGGGCCGAGAAAGACGAGCGATCCGTGTCTTGGTTGGCAGGGAAGCTGATTGAAAAAGGTATTCAACAGCATCAACAGTCGCAGACAAAGGCAAAAAATGAATCGAGTAACGAAGGTTGAAGATATGGGCGGGAAGCGTAAGCTTGAGTCGATCGCTACTCGTCACAAAAATTAGGCTTGTCAACCATGCACACGATTGGTGCTTTTGCGATAATTATTGAGAACGGTGGCAAGGTACTGCTGTGTCATCGCACAGACAGGGACGCTTGGAACTTGCCTGGTGGTAGGGTTGAGGCCGCGGAAACTCCTTGGGCTGCGGTTGTCCGTGAGGTGGAAGAGGAGGTTGGTTTGCTAGTCAAGGTGATAGCTTTGGCAGGCATTTATGCTATACCAGTGCGATCGGACTTGGTGTTTACATTCCGCTGTGAAGTCGTTGGGGGTAGCCTGCACACGACGGAAGAAGCAGATGACATCAAGTGGTATCTGCCCTCTGAGTTGCCAGTTAATACGTTTTCCAATCATGTCGAACGTATTCATGACGCCTACGCTTTGCACAGCGCGGTTTTGCTGAAGATGCAGGACTAATTTTTTGGTTTAAGATTTGGTAAAAGCTACATTCAAGGGCGATCGCACTTCGCTTGAACAGGACTTGCGGAAACTAATGTGACGATGCTGATGTTATTAGAATACCCGGCGGTTGAAACCGCGTCTATACAGACAAAACCCGAGCTCAGAGGGTTAAAGAGCGATAGGTAAAAATTATCTTATTTTCTTCATTCCGCGGAGGCGGAATTTGTCTGTGTCGGCGCGGTTGAAACCGCGGTCTCATCTTTTCTCATCCCACCAACCACCTCAAAATCCCACCATGATTATACCAAATCTCGACGCAATTATCGGCGCAATTACCAGCATCGCCCAGCCTTTAATTAAAGATAAGCTCGATCGCAGCGAAACAGTCATCAAATTACTAAAAAAATTCAACCTAGACCCCGAACATCCCCTACCAGACTTCAGTAGCGTTTACGTTTATACATTAGTAGAATACGGCGTTGGCAAACCCAAGCCAATTTTACAACTATTCCGAGAAGAAGAAATTAAACAAGCTTTTCGTCAAGCATTCGATCGCAATTCTCCCGCTATTTTGATCGAAGGAGGCGAAAAATTTCTCGATACCTACGCTTTGGGAGATGAGATTAAAGCCTTAGGGATTGACATTCGGCGCGAATTTGCTGCTTTTTCCGCAGTTTTTATCGCAGTCACCAAGCGCACTCGCAATCCGAAAGAAGCTTTTACTAATCATCAGATTGATTCAGTCCACAAACAGATTGTAGCAGTTCAAGAAAGGATCGATCGACTCCCAACTTTAGAAGGAATTCGCACCGAAATGGCGCGATTGGCTGTTGAAAATAATCCGGCTTTACCAGCAGCAACAGAAACTATGGCAAAATCCCAAGGATTTGCCTTGGCGCAGCAAATGCGCGGCTGGTTTGAAATATTGGGCTACGATTTTGAGCCGTATCAGGTTTGGGAAGATAACTATTTTGAATGGATTATTCGGATTCCGGTGAGGCGCGGCAGATTCGATCGCATTTTGATTCGCGGTATGGCGGGAGAAGCCGGAATTCAAGATGTCGGGGCGCTGAGACAGTCGGTAAAAACGCAAAAAACCGATGAAGGTTGGTTGGTGACGGCGCGCCGAATTTCCAAAGCAGCCCGCAAGGAAGTTGACAAACCAGAAAATCGCCATCTCGATTGTTATACTTTTGATGAATTGATTGATGTTGATGCTGATTTTAGCGGCTATATTGACTGGTTGGAAAACGAAGTTCAGCGCAGGCAAATCGATGGCAAATACGTACCTCTCGGTTGTACGAAAGCTGAGTTCGATGGCGTTAACAAGCGACAAATTGATGCCAGTTATTACGGCGAAGAGGATGGCTGGATTGACGGTTATATCGATTTGTGGATGGATGATCCGGCGAAAGAACATATTTCAGTTTTGGGCGAATTCGGGACGGGGAAAACTTGGTTTGCTTTTCACTATGCTTGGACGGCTTTGCAGCGATACAAACAGGCAAAGGAAAAGGGAACTCAACGGCCTCGGCTGCCTTTAATTATTACTTTGCGCGACTATGCAAGAGCTTTGAATGTTGAGAATGTTTTGGCTGGTTTCTTCTTTACTCAGCATAATATCCGACTGAATAGCGAAGTGTTCGATCAACTGAATCGGATGGGTAAGTTGCTGTTGATTTTTGACGGATTTGATGAAATGGCCGCTAAGTGCGATCGACAACAAACA
>JAYUGZ010001006.1:0-6694 GCA_043767465.1 Cyanobacteriota bacterium | reverse complement strand
ATCAAATCAAAGCCAGCATCCGCAAATTGGGATTTATCACCGGAGAACCCCTGCCGCTGACCGTTGATAAATCTGGCGATAATCCTCTTCCCGATTTGTTATTGCCGGTGTTAGTAGAAAGGACTGTTAATGCTTCTACAGTTTGCAAAAATCCTTGCCGTCAAATTGTTGAACTTCGAGTGTACAAGCGGGTGCAACTTCCCGATCGCGATTCCGATACCGTGCAGTATTTTCAGCTAGCAAGTTCTGTGAATCTCGAAGGCCCTGCCGAATCTTTTGTCATTGCTTCTTTAGCTGATTCTAAATCTAACAATCAAGCCTCTAATCAGTCGCTACCCCTGACTGAATTGCGCCGCTTTGATGGCAAGCCCCCCGCCTCGGGCATTTGGTTTAATGTCAGCGGTAAACTGGTGCGCGGTGACAAGAAAATTCCCTACGGACAAGTTGTTCGCTACAACCCCAGTCAAAATCATTTAATCTCGCTGTTGGATTGGGCGAGTGCGGCCGGACAACCGCCGAATTGGCAGCAAATTGTTCAGGGCCAAAACCCACAGTTGGCGATCGACCAAACAGTTGGTTTAGAGCCGCAATTTACTATTTATCAAATTGGGTCGCGCAAATTTGTGCCGAATCCAGTTCAGTTAACAGCGATTTCTTTAGAAGAATTTGCCTTGAATGACGAGACTTACAAAAATGGGCTGCGGCTGGCGAACAGCGGGCTGTGGTCTCCGGGATTAAATGTCATGCGTATTGCTAAGACAAAAGCCGGTCAGAATTGGCCGGCCCTCGCGCAAGCTCAGCTAGAAACGATCGAATTTCACGCTAAAATTACTCGGGCACAGGCGATCGCCTCTTGGGCCAGTCCCGGTCAACAAGTGCTCGCAGAATTGATCGACGGCCGCTGGAGCCAAGCTTTGCAAGTATTTGAAGCCGATCCCAGCAACAGTCACGAAATTGCCACCACCCTCAAAAATGACGGCGGGCGACTCTTGAACCGCGTAGAGGCCGCCTTGAGAGTCAATGCCGCAGACGCCGATGTCAAAGCTTGGGGCGCCCTGATTGTAGCCGCTCAAGACGGAACTCGCGAGGCGATGACTTGGCTAGACCAGCAATCAGATACTGACAGCGAAACTAGAAGTCGAATTCGGAATTTAGTCAACAAACTTGAGGAAGCAGTTTCTCAGGCTCAAACTTTACAAGACCACAAGAGTCAAATCATGGGCTCTGCTACTGTAATTAGCAGTATCAATCCCGCTGAGTGGCTGGAACCCGAATCGAAAACCGAGTTAAAATTGACCGGAGAACAAGTTTGGTATCAGGTGCAGGTAGCCAGTTTTTACGACGGCAAACGCTGGGTCAATTCGCCCTTTGCAGATGTAGAAGTGCGCTCTTTTCCTGATACTCAAGTCAAGTGGCTCTGGGGACGGCTGGGCTTGCAGGCTGACCCCAAAATTCAGATTGAAGTAGCGATGGCTAACGGTCAACAAAGAGTCGCTGTGGGAACGGTGAAAGCCGTGCAGGTTCAAGACGGAAGTCTGCGCTTGCTGGCGGCCGTTGACAGGCGATCTTGACAGTTGACAGTTGACAGTTGACAGTTGACAGTTGAGGGCGACCTCTACCTAGAAGTCCGAGGATTCGAGTAATGAATAGTCTTGTTTTAATTTCTCGCCTTTAAGGAAGACGCTTTAAACCAATTCTTTCTCGTAATCTGGATCGAGCATTCGGTAGAGGGAACAGTCCGGGATGCACTCTGGACACGAAGAAACCGAGTTTTTTACCATTTCTGTTGATTGGAACAGAAGTATTTCCGTAAAAAAACCCGGTTTCCGACCAGCGATGCCTCCAAAACTAGGAAGAAGCAAAAGGCTTTCTTTTCCCCCTCCCCACTCTCCCGATCCCCTCCTATCAATCTTGCACCACAATGCAGACAACAATTTTCTTAATTAGCTCTACAGAACTTGCGCACAAAAAAACCTAGAGATATTAGATTGCGCCCTTTTTAGACAATGCTGCAATCATCTGCCGTTTCACCGCTTTAGCCCAAAGCTCAAACTCTAAACTGTTGATGCTGTTAACTTTCACTTCCTCAGCAGGCTGATGTGGGGCTTCCTTCTGTGCTGTAGTCTCCATTCTTTTTTTCCTCGTTCAAAAAATGTTAGTAGTCGATGTAAGCAGTCAGCATCATACCTCTATTGTATGTACTAATTACTGCTATTAGTTACACCAAATACATAGAATTTAACGATAGGATGCAGTAAATACATCTAGATCATGCAATTTGCGAATTCGATCTCAAAAATCCTGCAATCATTGCTACATATGGATTTTTCCTGACATTCAAATGTAACAATTTACATAGTATGGGAGTATCAACCAATACTTATCCTAGTCAACTTATTTTTAAATGAAGGTATTGGCATATACACCAAAAAAAAATTTATTAAATTTACATAGTGCCGTAAAGCCGATCGCCCGCATCTCCCAGTCCCGGTACAATATATCCGCGGTCGTCCAAACGCTCATCAATAGCAGCCGTATAAATCAGCACGTCAGGGTGCTGTTGCTGAAAGTGCTCAATTCCCTCCGGTGCCGCCAGCAAGCACAAAAACTTAATAGACTTAGGATTAACTTCTTTAAGTCGATCGACTGCCGCCACGGCTGAGTTACCAGTAGCCAGCATCGGATCGACAATTAAAACATCTCGCTGTTCGATATCCAGCGGAACTTTGAAATAATATTCGATCGCCATATGAGTTGTCGGATCGCGGTACAAACCAATATGTCCCACCCTCGCCGACGGAATCAGTTCTAAAATACCATCTAAAAGTCCCTGACCAGCGCGCATAATTGAAACTATTACCATTTTCTTGGACGCAGCCAGCATCGGTGCATTCATTTGTGCGATCGGCGTTTCGATTAATTCGTATTTCAGCGGCAAATCTCGCGTCACCTCATAAGCTAGCAGCATCCCAATTTCTTTCAGCAATTGCCGGAACTTCCCCGTACTCGTTTGAGTTTGCCGCATCAGAGTTAACTTATGCTGTATCAAAGGATGCTCGATCACAGTAACTTTAGCAGTCATATTTTTTAAACAGTTAATTTTATTTATTATAATTCTCCGTTCCTGAATCTGCCAGAAAATACAAATATCGTCTCTTTTCCCTCGTTACCCGCTACCAGACAGATCCATTTCCTACAGTAACGGCGGCTCTGAATCCAGAATTTAAGCATATTTTATCAAGGAATAGCGTAACAAAATAATACACAGCTCAACAAATATTCGTCAGTACAGCAGCGACACAAAAACCAAATATTTGTTCCGCCAAAAACCTGGCAAAAAAGATCGATATTTTGACATCGAATCGTCCGGAAGAGTCTTTAAATGGGATGAATCTTAGAAAGTACGAGGACAAAACAGACATTAGTCCATCAACTAATGCTACTCAAAGAAGCCCGGAGCAAAATAGAAGTATCTAGCTCTAAGTCAGACTCTTACTGCTTTGTTAGTAAAGGTCTGCTATCTCCTAAATGGAAGGGCATAGCCTCAATCTTCCTTGAATTATTCAGGTTTGTCCTAACAAAAAAACATTAAGGAGAAAATCCATGAAGTTTGTAAAACTCTTGCTAGCCACGGCATTAATGACTGCTGCTTTCACCCCCGCCTTTGCTGCTACTCCGTCAGTTCAAATATTAGGTGCCAGCTACGGCGGTAGCGGTTGCCCCGATCGCTCAGCCAGCGTCAGCGTCAGCCCCGACGGTCAAGAACTCAGCATCCTATTTGATAAGTTTGCAGCCCAAGGAAATGTCTCAGCAGAACGCCGTAAAAGCTGCAATCTGAGCATTCCCATCAAAGTACCCCAAGGCTTCCAAATTTCTCTCTATGATGCTGATTACCGCGGCTACGTTGCTCCTAAAACCACAGGAAACTTGAGAGCAGAATACTTTTTTGCCGGAACTCGCGGCCCAGTTTTTTCTCGGAATTTCAGCGGCGAAACTAACTACAATGTTCGAGATAGTTTAGTCACTGTAGCTGATGTTTGGTCTCGCTGTGGCGACAGTGTAAATATGCGGGTGAATGCCTCGATGACAGCCAGTGGTGCGGGCGCAGCCACCGTTGACTCTTTCGATTTGGCTCATCGCGGTTTAGTTTATCACATCAAATATCGCACTTGCAAGTAAGCAGCTTGTGAGGAGTGTGAGGAATAGTTTTCGGGTTTTAATTTAGAGTTTTAAGTTGGGAGAGTGGGATAATTTCCCCTCTTCCCGACATCCGTTACATCCGTTACATCCGTTACAAAATCCGTTGCCGAACTTCCCTCTTCCTTCTAAAACACAGTACCATCACTTTGAATCTGAATAGGCGGCACTCCACCGACTCTCAATTGGGCCGCAATTTTCCGCCCAGCCGCCCAAGTTCCCCCTTGCAAAATCTTCACCAGTGGCAATTCTGTCGCACTCAAGTGCAGCTTTTCTCGCATAGTTGCCGCAATTTTATCTAAAAGAATCACAGTCAGCGATCGCCATTCCACTATAACCTCCGAACCAGGCAAATAACTCTCTTCAAAAATAGCCGCATCTTTTGCCCGCAGCAGCCCAATATCCAAACACAAACCGCCGTTGCGGTACTCAGGCAATCCCGTTAACTCATCCAATCCGGAGACGACTAAACCAAGCTCTTGCAGCGGTTCCAACAGCGAATAAGTCAACCACTGCGAGAGTTTGTGAAACGGCACAAATTCATCTCCCAAATTTTCTCCTTGCAATGCCGGATGCCACCAAACATCGCCTAAATTAACGCCAGCAATTGCATATCTTCCCGGCCAAATTTCCCCAAAACCAGTCAAAACAGCGCTTAAAATTTCAGAAGCATTCACAGTCTTGACTCCAGAAACTCGACTGTCGAGCAAATATTTTGCCAAATTTCCGGGACGCGGGTTTTCGCTACCAAATAATAATGGATGCTGGCAAACCGCATTCCCCAAACGCTGCAACAATTCTAATCTGCCTGTTAAACCAACTAGCGGATTGTCTCGACTTACCTGAAATCCAGCAGCTAAGGTTTCTAATTTTAATTGAGAAAGTCCCCGAGAATCAGCTTGAAGAGGAAAATCGGAATTGCTGGAAAAAACACCTTGACAAAACATCCGAAAAGTGGCTATTGCTAATCCTTCAGAACGGCGGTAAATTTGTCCTGTTTCGGCTTCGCAATACTGCCAATCTGCACCCGCACCGGCATCCAGCAAAACGCTGACAATTGCTAAATCAAATTTGATTTGTGCTTTTTGAACGGGCGTAAATTGTGCTAAAGCTGCATCTAATTGGGCGAGGCGCGGTTGGTTGCCCGCTTCAAAATGCCGCCAGCGACTGTGAAAGGGAATGTTAAAATCGGGATACTGTTGGCGGGTTGTGTCGATTACATAATTTGCTGCTTTGTCGAGTTGGGATAAATCGACGCGGAAGTAGCGCAGTTTATTTTCGGAGGCTAAATCAAACAGCCGATCGCACTTTTGGCGAATCGCAGCCGGCGTTCTCAGATATTCTACAGTCTCAAGTTCAACTTTATTCAATTTCATGCCACCAAACACCGATAAACATCATTTTCCTTAAAAAAGTCAAACTGACTATAATCTAAAAGATTATCTAAAATCGCATTTCTATCAATTTTGATCAGCTTGTATTCCCACTTCGAGCCACTGACTTCGCGTCTTACTTGATCGGAAACTATCACCGAATTTTTTTCTGTACCCGGAGATACGATTTTACTCAAATCTTCTAGCCTATCGGCAATGTTAATATCTTTGCCGTAAGTGCAAGAGCGAAATATATACAAATTTCCTTTAGCAACTCCCACCGACAAACCGCAAGGTATTTGATTGCCGTGAATAAACAGTTTCCAATTCTCGCACAAACTTTCCATTGCCGCTAAAGCTGAGTGAGCTTCCGGGAAAGTCAACAAATGCGAATCCCCCACAATACTCCGAATTGTACCGCCGTATTCTTCACAAATGTTTTTTTCAAAAGTATCGAAGTTGGTCAGCAAATATTCAATATCTTTGATAGAATTAGATTCTTGATAAGCAATAAAACCTCTTAAATCTGCTTTAATTATTGCTTGATTTTCTACAATTCTGGTTTTGTAACTTTGGTCAACTTTGTAAACCTTTTCAGGTTCGCTCATCCCTTTCAAAGAAAATTCGTTGACAAAAGATGTTTGCACTTCTGCTTTGTTGAGCGCCAGCCATGCTGCTTGGGACAAATATATTTCATCCGGCGGAGTTACTGATTCTATGCGCGCTGTTAAATTCACGGTATCGCCAAAGATATCTTTATCTTGATGCAAGACATCTCCTAATGTAATCGACACGCGAATAGCCAATCGTTCGTCGTTGGATTTGCTCGATTGTTCCGCTCTCAATTCTTGCTGCATTTCTAGGGCTGCCACCGCCGCTGCTGTGACGCTGGGAAAAATCATCCAAAACGAATCACCTTCGCCTTTGATTACGCTACCTTCATTTCTGGTGCTAATATCTGAAATAAAATTTTTATGCTCGTTTAACAAACTACTTAAGTCCGACTGAGATAATTTTTTAACTCTGGCGGTATATCCGCAAATATCTGTTTTTACGATCACAGTAGAACGCAAATTAGCCATAACCTACCCTGACTGATCAAAAACCAGCAATAAATTTTATTT
>JAYUGZ010001005.1:0-6702 GCA_043767465.1 Cyanobacteriota bacterium | reverse complement strand
CTAACTGCTGATAATAGCAAACCCTAGAATTAAGCTTAAATGCTTAAACGGCATCACTGCTACTGCGTGATGTCGATCGCTAGCAAATTTAGGAATTTCTGCATTTTCGTGACAAAAACTCAACCTTTATCCGGGTATACACTGCCAGTATTTGCCTGTGCGGCCGCACTTGCAGCTTTGCGGTGCTTGCGTGAAGGCAATCAGTCTTTAGATAGCGTATCAGTGGATTTACTGGAACCGCCAATCACGGCAGAAATTGCGATCGAACAGGCGTCGGTGATCAAAACTGATACCGCTTTAGGCGTGACTCGCTCAGAGCCGGGGGACAACCTGGATCTGACTCGCCATACCCCCGTGTGGGCTATGGTGGAATTGGTTCGAGGGTGCGAGGGAGAGCAAATCGTGATTGTTGGGGGCGAGGGAATTGGACATCACAAAGTAGGTGGTGGAGCCGCGATCTATGATTATGCGATGCGGCTGCTACTCACGAATCTGGGGAGAGAACTCGCACCCTCCGAAAACATTACTGTCACCCTGATTTTGCCGTCAGGGCGCCAGCTAGCCGCCCGCACTTCTAACGAAGCTTTCGGCGTCGTAGAAGGACTTTCGCTGCTGGGTACAACTGGCATTTCTCAACCGCTGAGCGCCCCCGGACAGTTGGAAATTTACCGCGAACAACTGCAACAAAAAGCCGAACTGTTTGACACTTTAGTTTTCTGCATTGGCGAAAACGGCTTGGATTTGGCGCGACAACTGGGCATCGATCCGCAACGGCTGGTCAAAACTGCTAACTGGCTGGGCCCGCTGCTGGTAGAGGCTGGATGTCAGGGCGTGCGATCGATCTTGCTGTTTGGCTATCACGGTAAATTGATGAAATTGGCGGCGGGGATTTTTCATACTCACCACCACCTCGCTGACGGGCGCAGGGAAATTCTGACAGCTTACTGTGCTCGAGCTGGAATGCCGCAAGAAGCCTGTTCCGCAATTTTTGCCGCCGCGACAGCCGAAGATGCTCTCGGGCAACTGCGGGCTTTGGATGCTGCAACTAACAGCAATTTGGTCGATCGCATTTACGGCGACATCGCCCGACAAATAGACTTGCGATCGTCGGATTGCATTTTTACTCACACTAACCAGCGTATCCCCGTGGGTTCGGTGATGTTTGGGCGCGATCGCAAAATAATTATTAAGAGTGACACAGGAGATACATTTTTGACCCAAATTTGTTAATGTGGTGTGAATATCTCTGATTTCTGTTTAAAACATCAGTCAGGGATAATATTTAACAAGTAATAATTCTCAGTCCCTAGACCTTAATTATACTCTTGTTGCTTCTTGACGCAATTTCTGATGCAAAGGTTCAATTAATTAGGGTAAAGCTCGAAGTAAATCTATGCTGGTCGCCGGTTCTATTAATTGAGGAAAATCACTAACAGCAATCTAGTACAAATAAGACTTATTTCTAGGGACTAAAACTCGTTCGCCGACCTCAGTCTTGGACTCAGGCGGGGACAAATACCTGCGCTACGTTCTACCCAATTAGCAATTAGTAACTACCCAATCACCGTGACTACTCAAATAGAAACTGAATCCGACCTCACCAACTCTTCTCTGGGGCAAATAGACCGCCAGACGATCGTGATTCTCGACTTCGGTTCGCAATATTCCGAACTGATTGCTCGCAGGATTCGCGAAACTCAAGTATATTCAGAAGTTATTTCTTACCGCACTACGGCAGAACAGTTAACAGCGATCGCTCCTAAAGGAATTATTCTTTCAGGGGGCCCGAGTTCTGTCTACGATGAACAAGCTCCCCAATGCGACCCGGAAATTTGGAATTTGGGAATACCCGTGTTGGGTGTCTGCTACGGGATGCAGTTGATGGTAAAGCAGCTCGGCGGAACAGTTGAGCGGGCTAAGCTAGCCGAATACGGCAAGGCATCGCTATTTATTGACGATCCTACGGATTTGCTGACAAATGTCGAAGAAGGCGCCACGATGTGGATGAGCCACGGAGACTCTTGTACCGATTTGCCTCCTGGCTTTGAGATCCTCGCTCACACGGACAATACTCCGTCTGCTGCTGTTGCTCACCACGAGAAAAATTTGTACGGCGTTCAGTTTCACCCAGAAGTGGTTCACTCGATCGGCGGACAAGCTTTGATTCGCAATTTTGTTTACCATATTTGTGAGTGCGAACCGACTTGGACAACAGCTACTTTTGTCGAGGAAACTATTCGCGACATTAGAGCCAGAGTGGGAGACCAACGAGTTTTGTTGGCTCTATCCGGCGGGGTTGATTCTTCAACTTTAGCCTTCTTGCTGCACCAGGCGATCGGCGACCAACTTACCTGTATGTTTATCGACCAAGGGTTTATGCGCAAGTACGAACCGGAACGGTTGGTGAAATTATTTCAAGAGCAATTCCACATTCCGGTGCAGTACGTTCTAGCTCGCGATCGCTTTTTGGCTCAACTTGAAGGCGTTACAGATCCTGAAGTAAAACGCAAGCGGATCGGCCACGAATTTATCAGTGTATTTGAAGAAGAATCGAAGCGCCTCGGCCCCTTCGATTATCTCGCTCAAGGTACTCTTTATCCAGATGTGATTGAATCGGCTGATACGAATGCAGACCCGAAAAGTGGCGAACGAGTTGCTGTTAAAATTAAAAGCCACCACAATGTGGGCGGGTTACCTAAAGATTTGTGCTTTAAGCTGATCGAACCGCTGCGGAAATTGTTCAAGGATGAGGTGCGCAAAGTCGGCCGGTCGATCGGGCTTCCCGAAGAAATCGTCAACCGACAACCTTTCCCAGGCCCGGGATTGGCGATTCGGATTACGGGAGAAGTTACCGCAGAGAGACTGAATATTTTGCGGGATGCGGACTTTATAGTTCGTCAAGAAATCAACCGACACGGATTGTACAACGAACTTTGGCAAGCTTTTGCAGTTTTGCTGCCGATTCGCAGTGTGGGGGTGATGGGCGACAAGCGCACCTATGCTTACCCGATCGTTCTGCGATTTATTAAGAGCGAAGATGGGATGACGGCTGACTGGGCGCGGGTTCCTTATGATTTGTTGGAACTGATCTCGAACCGGATTGTGAATGAGGTTAAGGGCGTTAACCGGGTGGTTTACGATATTACTTCTAAGCCGCCGGGAACGATCGAGTGGGAGTGATAGCTAATTAGCTATTGAGGGGGCGGACAATACTTTTGTCCGTCTCCTGGACTGATATCAACCCTAAGCCCTGATGCTGGCGCTTGCCGCCGAAGATGGCATTGTACTGAGTGCTCAACTTTAACCGGAGGCTCAACATCGATCGCGTAAATCCGCTACATCCGTTAAAATCCCGTACATTGCTGGTTGCGGAACTGCCTTGAGAGCGATCGCCCGCGACAAAGTTACCGCACTAGGTTAAGATAAGTGAAGGTGACACTCATTTTAGACAGAGCCGGTGATTTGCACTGCGCTCTTAGCTTGCAAATCTTAGGTGCACAAATTAATTAATGCTAGATCAATTTCTCGACGCTTCGCCCAATTTGGGAGTTGACACCTTTTTATTATTGTTGGTTTTGGTGGCTTTAGAGGCGGTGCTTTCGGCTGACAACGCGATCGCCCTGGCATCTATTTCCAAAGGTTTGGAAAATGAAAAGCTACAGCAACAAGCTCTCAACCTCGGTTTGATAATTGCTTTTGTACTGCGAATCGCACTAATTTTAACAGCGACTTGGGTAATCCAATACTGGCAGTTTGAACTGCTGGGGGCGCTGTACCTGCTGTGGCTAGTTTTCCAGCACTTTTCCTCAGATGCTGACTCCGAAGGAGAACATCACGGGCCCAGATTTTCGTCTCTGTGGAAAGCAATTCCAGTGATTGCTTTGACAGATTTAGCATTTTCTTTGGATAGCGTTACAACTGCGATCGCGATTTCTGACCAAACTTGGCTGGTGCTCACAGGGGCCACAATAGGAATTATCACCCTGCGATTTATGGCCGGCTTGTTCATCCGCTGGCTCGATGAGTTCGTACACCTTGAAGATGCGGGCTACATTACAGTCGGCTTCGTCGGAATGCGATTGCTGGTGAAGGTAATTAACGACAGTCTAGTACCTCCGCAGTGGCTGGTAGTTGCCAGTATTGCTGTGATATTTGTCTGGGGATTTTCTAAGCGCACTCCCGAGTCGGTGGAGATTGTAGAATCTCTTGCCGAATCCGCGGAAGTTGCTGTCAATCTGCCGGATGCAGAAGTTGCAGTGCCGGAATCGCAACCACAGAAGTCGGAAATTTAATACACTTCCATCCAGAGGCTCGAATGTATAGCTATTTAGCAGAACACGAGCCGTTTTTAGATGTCGAATCTTGTCACTTGCTGGTCAATGTATCGACATTTTAATTATCCAATCAAAAACCTTCAAATACCGTCTTTGCCGATAGATAAAGCAGTCTAAAGTTCCTGTTTAGGGGCGATAGACAAGTATAGGATGACGCATCAACATAAAAGAAACCGGGTTTTCGATTGGGATTAAAGACTTTGATTCAGTTTTATTGTAAAAAACCCGGTTTCTAAACCCAGAGATGGGGTGACAATTCCGTTAAATTGATGGTTGTAGCAACATTATTGAAAAATGGTATTACCAGAAAGAATTGGTTTAAAGCCGGAACCCTTTGAGGGAGAAATTAAAACAAGAGTATTCATTGCTTCAATCCTCTTCCTTCCAGATTAAGTGCTGTCAACTGTCAACTGTCAACTGTCAACTGAACACGAATCTCAAGCAAATAGCTGAATCACTGTCGGCTTGGTCACTTTTCCCATCGCATTCCGAGGTAATTCTTCAAGTATCAAAATTTTGGTGGGTACTTTATAAACCGCCAGTCGCTCTTTTGCCCAACTCCTGAAATATTCTAATGTTAAACTAGGCTGCGATCGCAATACCAGCACAGCACAAACCCGTTGGCCCCATTCTAGATCCTCAACCCCAACCACCGCACATTCTGCAATCTCTGAATGCGATCGCAATACTTCCTCAATTTCCAAAGCAGAAACCTTATAGCCTCCCGTTTTGATGATGTCTACACTCATCCGTCCGAGAATGCGGTAATTGTCATCTTCGACTACCGCCAAATCTCCAGTACAAAACCACCCATCTCGGAAGGTTTTAGCAGTTGCTTCCGGGTTTTGCCAATATTCCAGAAACACTCCGGGGCCTTTGACTTGGATTTCTCCTGGTGTCCCTGGTGCGACTACATCTCCACTTTCATCGACTAATCGCACTTCCACACCAGGTAGAGGTTTTCCCACATATCCAGCCGCCCGTTTACCGTGTAAAGGGTTGGATAAAGCCATCCCAATTTCAGTCATTCCATAGCGTTCTAGCAGAAAATGATTGCTAATATTTTGCCACTTTTCTAATATTTGAACGGGTAATGCTGCGGAACCAGACACCATCAGGCGCATTTTTGCACAACTTTCCGATCGCCTTTTTTGACAATCGCCCGCAGCAGTTTCCCAAGCAGCAATCAACTTCACATAAATCGTCGGTACTGCCATAAATAAGGTCAAATCACCTTCACAAATTCGATTCCAAACGGTTTCAGTATCAAATTTGCTCAACATATGACACTGCGCCCCTGCCCATAAAGCACAGGTTAAGACATTGACAATTCCGTGGATGTGGTGTAAGGGGAGTACGTGGAGAATGCGATCGCCCGATGTCCATTCCCAAGCATCAATTAAGCTAGTTACTTGAGCTTGAATATTGTGATGAGTGGTGACTACACCCTTGGGTTTTCCGGTTGTACCGCTGGTGTAGAGAATTAAGGCGCGTCTGGTGATATCGACGGCTGCCAGAGGACTAATCTGAGTTGGAAGGGTTTCTGATGTGAGGATAAATCGGAGGTTGTGCGATCGGGCGATCGGGCGCAATAGCTGCTCAAAATTGGGATGAGCAACAATCGTTGATGCTCCAGAATTGAGGATAACATACTCTAATTCCGGTCGCGGGTGGGACACGCACAGAGGTACGGCGATACCGCCAGCGCGCCAAATTCCCCATAGAGTAGCGACATACTCAAAGCCAGAGGGGATGAGAAAAGCAATTCGCTGTTCCTGTAAATCGGCGGCATTCTCAAGCAGATTTGTTGCTATTTGACTAGATGTGTGCAGCAAATCCCCATAGGTATAGGTTCCTTCGTTGGTGGCGATCGCAATTTGGTCTTTGTGTTCTAGAACACGATTTATCAATGGGAGATTCATGTTGTTTTACCGATTTAGGGGTGATGTAGTGATTGTTCATATAAAATGAGTCGAAATTTATTGTAATAGAACTTAGGCTCACAAATCAGGTTGATGCGAAAAGTGTTTGGTTGGGCGATCGGATATCTACGCAAAAAGCTGTTAACTTTATTGCTAATATCTCAATTCAAGATTATATAAAACAGTTGGCTAAAATTCACAGAATGTTATAGAAATAGGTATAGCCTTTCGAGCGAAACATGAGGTATGACTGGGCATAGGCCTCCGTGGCCTCCGTGGGCATAGGGCTTACGGGCTATCCTCACTTTTTTTGAGAACCGCTATATGTGGGAAAGCCGTTATCAAAACAGGGCTATTTCATTCTCTTGTAGGGGCGGTGCCAAGAGTGCCCGCCCGAACTCTCAAACACATACAAAATGTCGATGAAGAGGGTCGGCACGGGGGCA
>JAYUGZ010001004.1:0-2707 GCA_043767465.1 Cyanobacteriota bacterium | reverse complement strand
GCTATTAGACAGGGGTTTTAACCCCTGGCGGTCTTTGGGGTTAACTTGAGACCTCTGAACACTGCCACGTCCTTCCCCATCCCCATACAAACTCAACCAAAACTATCAACAACATAGATAGAACTATCCGTACCACCTAGCAGAATCAAACTACTATCATCGCTACCAATATCTCGACTTCCAGCAATTCCTCGATTCAGAATCTGAATCAGCTTTTGAGGACTAAACGATTCCAATTCTACATAATTACCTAATTCCAACCACTGCAATTCCTCAGCGGATAAATCTTGGCGAATCTCTGCTGATAATTGTTTAGCATCTTGTGCATTTTTCTGAGAACTCATAACCAACATACTGCCGCCAGCAGCGATAATTTGCCTTGGTAATAATCCGATATCAATAATAATCGCACTGTTATCTGGGAACCAATTAGAACTCGTGCGTAGGTGGTTAACTAAACCAATTCCTTTGGGACTGCAATCGTGCAAAGCGTACACTTTTAAGTCGAGATTGCGGCGCAGCATTTCCATCGTTGTGTCGAAGATACTTTGAGGATATCCGGTAATGCTGAGGACTGCACAGTTGTTTTCAAAGTGAAAATTGTTGGCGATTAAAAATTGGGCAATTTCTGGGCTATCGCACACCACCAATCTATCAAAACTGTAAGCGCTGACATCGGGATTAATGGTGGCGCTTGCGTTTGAATCGCGGGGAGGTGGTAGCATTTTTGCGATCGGGTTAATTGCTGTCCAAGTCTTAATCCAGTCTTGAAACTGTTTTGACTTAATACTAGATTCTTCATTCGCTTTAAGTGTTTTCTCAACTTTTAAGTTTCCCAAATAGATAGATAGTATTCCGAGAGCAGAGCTACCTAAAAACAGCAGATATGAACTTGATAACAGACTAATACCGATTCCGCCGACGAGAACTATTTTTCCAGTTTTTTGCAAAGTCTTGGCAAAAATTTCGCGTTCTTTGTACAGATACTTGCTAGAGCGGCTAGCAGTAAAAATTCCTTGAATCAAGAAAATATTTACCACTAACATCGCAAAAATAAATAATATACCTCCTTCGACGAATATCAATCCTGATATCAATCCTATGAAGATACTAAAAAAGACAAACAATACATTAAGCAATACGTATCCTGGAACTGTATATAACCAATTAGAAACTTTTGCATTAAATCGCTTGTCTAAAAGGTAAAATAACTGTTTGGGAGTAAAAAACAGCGTATCGTTAACAGAAATATCTGCGATCGCCTTTGCAAACATGGGGTCGGTTATTTTGAGACCAGTCATCGCAGTCGGTTCAAAAGCAAACTTACGGTTGCATTGTTTGCAGCGGCCGCCATTGGCTGTGCGCTCTTTTAACTTATTGTCGGTTTGGCAGTTTATGCACTTCATAAAAATCTCCTATTGATTATTTAAGAAAACTTGATTAGCTAACAAAACGCTGTAATCTTCTCTCTGGCGAATGAGGCGATGCCCGCCATTTTCTAACAGCACTTCCGCAGGTTTTGGGCGGTGCAAAAAGTGCGACGACATCGCATAGCCGTAAGCTCCTACATCCAAAATACCGATAATTTCTCCAACTGTCAAAGCCGGAAGTTGACAGTTTTTCCCCAAATAATCCCGCGAATAAGTCGTATTGCCACAAACATCAGTAAAATGTAAAGCATCCCGACAATTCCAGGTACAAATCTCTCGATAACCGCCGTGAACCGATGGTACTGAAAGATTTGCAACAGTCGTATCTACACCGACAATTTGTTTGGCTTCTTGCCATTTTGTGGAAACAACTTGAGCGAGCAAAATAGCACATCCCGCTACAACCGATCGCCCTGGTTCAATTATTAAGTCAATTGCGCGGTCTAATTGACTAATTCTGCTGGTCAATTCTGCCCCAAACAGTTCCCAGTCAAAGGCTGTACCCCCGCTGTGGTAAGGATAGCCAAAGCCCCCGCCAAAGTCGAGATATTCCCAATCTGGCAATTGCTGCGCGGTGGCAATTATGGTATCAATTACTTGAGTAAAGGCTGCGGTGGAATTGGTGCCGGTACCGCGATAGAAATGCAAGCCACTCAGCTTTAATCCGGCTGTTTTGGCGATCGCAATTGCTGCGGGAAATTCGGGCGATCGCACTCCAATGCGACTTTCTCCCGTTAATTCGGGCAAATTCAGCCTCAAACCCAGACTCGGCGGTTCTAAAGCCTGCTGGTTTTCCCTCAGATATTGGTACACTTCGCAGCACAACTGCAACTGGCTAAGACTGTCGAAATTCAGAGTTTTGACACCCCATTTGAGAACTTGTTCCATCTCATCTCGGTGCAGATTGCTGCCACTATAAACGATGTTTTTGGGTGCAAAACCTGCCTTAATTCCTAAATAAATATCTCCCGGTGTATTGGCGTGCAATCCCCAGCCGCTGTCTCGAAAGATTTGCAGCAATGCGATGTTACCATTGGTGACGCTGGCAAAACAAAATTGAGTGCGCGGATAGTCAATTGCTTTAGTAATACGGTCAATAGTTCGGCGCAAAATGTCGCTTTGATACACGTACAGCGGCGAACCGTAGGTGGCTAATAACTCTTGGGCTAGGGCAAGAGTGAAAGGCGGTTGTTTGATGATTGATTTGCGATCGGTAATTGTTTGCATTATGGTAAAGTAAGTGTTTGTTTAATCAAAAATGTTGATTTTATTTCAAT
>JAYUGZ010001003.1:0-6716 GCA_043767465.1 Cyanobacteriota bacterium | reverse complement strand
GAAAAAGCACTGCCCGAACGACTGAAAACTTGGCTTGAGTGTGTGGGAGAGCGAGTTCGTCTGGTGAATAATTACGGCCCGACAGAAGCTACTGTGGGGGCAACGATATATGATTTATCAGCAGCTAATGCCACATTCAGGGAGTTGCTGATCGGTCGTCCCCTTGGTAATGTCCAGACCTACATCTTAGATGGGAACAGACAGCCTGTACCCATTGGCGTTCCGGGTGAGTTGCACATCGGCGGCGCTGGTTTAGCACGGGGATACCTCAACCGTCCCGATTTGACCGATCAGCGGTTCATCCCCAACCCCTTTAGCAATGAACCGGGTGAACGTCTCTACAAAACTGGCGATTTGGCTCGTTATTTACCAGACGGCAACATTGAATTTATCGGTCGCATTGACAATCAGGTGAAAATTCGCGGTTTTCGCATTGAATTAGGCGAAATTGAAACGGCTATCTCTCAACATCCGTTAGTCAAAGAAGCAGTAGTCATCGCCACCGAAAATAACACAGGCAACAAACAAATAGTAGCTTATATTGCCCTCCCAACAGAAGTAACGCCCAACATTAGCGACCTGCGTCATTTCCTCAAACAGAAACTTCCAGACTACATGATACCAGCAGCATTCGTTATGCTGGATAACCTACCCCTAACCCCAACTGGTAAAGTAGACCGTCGCGCCCTACCCTCACCCGAATTACGACCAGACTTGGAACTCACTTTTGTCCCCCCTCGCACTCCTATCGAGGAGATACTAGCTAGTATCTGGGCTTGTGTCCTAGGTATTAAGCAAGTGGGCGTTCACGATAATTTCTTTGAACTCGGTGGACATTCCTTACTAGCGACTCAAGTTATATCGAGGGTGCGCGATACGATGTCTGTCGAATTACCATTACGCAGTTTGTTTGAAGCTCCAACGATTGCCGAATTCGCTTCGCGGGTTGAGATAGCGCTCAAAAACGGAAAATCTGTAGAAGCTCTGCCTCTTCTACCAATTCCAAGGTCAGAGTCCATCCCATTATCTTTCGCTCAAACGAGGTTGTGGTTCCTCGATCGATTACAGCCAGACAGTGCATTCTACAACATCCCGCTTGCGTTACGTCTTTTCGGTCAGCTCAATATAGCGGCGCTACAGAGCAGCATTAACGAAATTATCCGGCGGCATGAAGCCTTACGCACCAACTTTGCAATAGTAGGAGATCAACCCGTTCAAGTTATTGCCTCAACTCTTAGTTTTCAACTACCAGTTGTGAACTTGTTGCACCTCTCTGAGAGCCAACGAGAAATTGAAGCGAAACGATTGGCTACGGTTGAAGCGAATCGACCTTTTAATCTGGAGCAAGAGCCTTTACTCCGAGGGGAGGTGCTACAGCTAGGTGAAACAGAATACGTTTTACTGCTCACCATGCACCACATTATTTCTGATGGTTGGTCGCTGGGCGTATTCGTGCGGGAACTAACAGAACTTTACCAAGCTTTCTGTACAGGAAAGCCTCCAGTTTTACCAGAGTTACCAGTACAATATGCCGACTTTGCCCTTTGGCTGCGGCAGTGGCTAACTGGAGAAATACTAGAAACCCAGCTTGACTACTGGAAGGAACAACTCAAGAACGCTCCGAATTTATTAGAATTGCCCACAGACCGACCGCGACCGCCTGTTCAAACCTTCCGGGGAGGATATTACCATGCAGTTCTTCCCCAGGAATTGAGCGCGGAACTTACCACGTTGAGTAAGCGAGCGGGAGTCACTCTGTTTATGACGCTTTTGGCAGCGTTTCAGACATTGCTATACCGATACTCAGGGCAAGATGACATCGTAGTGGGGACGCCTGTAGCTGGTCGCAACCGACAGGAAATCGAACGACTAATCGGCTTTTTTGTCAACACCTTAGTGTTGCGTACTGACCTCAGCGATAACCCCACTTTTGAGCAGTTACTCAATCGAGTCCGGGAAGTCGCGCTGCAAGCTTACGCTAATCAATATCTACCCTTCGAGCAGTTGGTAGAAGCATTACAACCAACGCGAGACTTAAGCTACACGCCTTTGTTTCAGGTGATGTTTGCTCTAGACAACGCTTTAGTGCCTTTTGTGGAACTACCTGATTTAACGGTAAGCTCATATTCACTAGAAATCGGCACAGCCAAGTTTGATTTGACCCTATCAATGGAGAATACTGTTGATGGATTGGTAGGAGTATGGGAATACAATGCTGACCTGTTTGATGAGGTCACTATCGCTCGGATAGCCGGACATTTCCAGACTTTACTGGAAGCGATCGCAGTCAATCCTATTCAACCAATTTCAGAATTGCCCCTACTGACACAACGAGAGCGCTACCAGCTATTAATTGAGTGGAATAATACAACGATTGACTATCCCCAGGATAAGTGTATCCATCAGTTATTTGAAGAGCAGGTGGCTCTAACACCTGATGCGGTGGCACTGGTATTTAAAGGGGAACAACTCACATATGGGGAATTAAACCGACGCGCCAACAAATTAGCTCACTACCTGCAAAGCTTGGGAGTTGGGCCAGAAGTTCTGGTGGGCATCTGCGTCGAGCGTTCCTTCGACATGATAGTAGGACTTTTAGGCATCCTCAAAGCAGGTGGTGCTTATGTCCCTATAGACCCCGCCTATCCAACAGATCGCATTGCTTATATGCTCGATGATTCACGACTGCCAGTTCTATTGACTCAGAAACAACTGGCCACCTCTTTACCAGAACATCAAGCACGGGTAGTTTGCTTAGATTCTGATTGGGGAGAAATCTCAAAAAAAACTGAGCTTTCTCCCATCACTGACTTGACACCAGAAAACTTGGCTTATGTCATTTACACCTCTGGTTCAACTGGAAAGCCTAAAGGGGTTCTAATTCCCCACTCTGGTTTGCTAAATCTAGTTTTTTGGCATCAACACGCCTTTGAAGTAACATCGTCAGACCGAGCTACCCAGCTAGCCGGAACCGCATTTGATGCTTCCGTATGGGAAGTGTGGCCTTATTTAGCATTGGGAGCGAGTATCTATTTAATCGAGCCAGAGATTCTTCTATCTCCAGAAAAGCTCTGCGACTGGCTGGTGGACAAACAGATAACAATTACTTTTGTCCCCACTCCGGTAGCAGAAAAGCTGTTGTCTGTGCAATGGTTGAAAGATGTAGCTTTGCGGATCATGCTCACGGGTGGGGATAAGCTTCATCAGTATCCATCAGCTTCAATTCCCTTCAAGGTAGTCAATAACTACGGACCAACCGAAAACACCGTGGTCACGACTTCTGGCTTGGTTGTCTGCGATAGCACAGATAATATATTGCCTCATATTGGTCGTCCGATTGATAACAATCAAGTTTATATTCTCGATCGCTATCTCCAACCCGTTCCTATCGGCGTTTCTGGAGAACTGCACATTGCCAGCGTCTCCTTAGCGCGGGGATATCTTAACCGTCCCGATTTGACGGCTGAGAAATTTATTCCCAATCTCTTTAGCAATGAGTCAGGTTCTCACCTGTATAAAACTGGAGATAAGGCACGTTATCTACCAGACGGTAACATCGAGTTTTTGGGTCGCATTGACAATCAGGTGAAAGTTCGTGGCTTCCGCATCGAACTCGGAGAAATTGAAGCGGTACTCACCCAACATCCCGATGTGAGAGAGACTGCGGTCATTGCAAGAGTTAACAGTGCAGGTGACAACCAATTAGTCGCTTATATTGTGCCGCATCAGGAGCCAGCACCCACAGTTTGTGACCTGCGCCGCTTCTTAAAAGAGCAACTGCCGGAGTACATGGTGCCCAGCGCTTTTGTCATGCTCTGTGCGCTGCCATTAACACCGAATGGCAAAGTAGACCGCAAATCATTGCCTGCACCAGACCTCAATAGTTTGCTTCAAAAATCAGATTTTGTAGCTCCTCGGACTCCTACAGAAGAATTGGTTGCATCCATTTGGGCAAAGGTATTGGGAGTAGAGCAAGTGGGTATAAATGACAACTTCTTTGAATTAGGTGGACATTCTTTACTAGCCACTCAACTGCTCTCACAAGTGAGTGATACCTGTGGGGTAGAATTGCCCTTATCTCAGTTGTTTAAAGATCCAACTGTAGCCAGTATTTCTAACTACATTGAAGCAATCTCTTGGGCAAGCCAAAGTTTGAAAAGTAGCAACAATACAGTCAATAATCGAGAAGAGGTAGAATTTTGATGAATACAATTGAGTTTATTAATAATCTACGCAAGCTGGATATCAACCTATTTATGGAAGGCGAACGCCTGCGTTGCAACGCTCCTGAAGGGACTCTCACCCCCGATCTAAAGTCAGAAATTAGCTCCCGTAAAGCTGAAATTATCTCCTTTTTGCACCAAGTCAATAATCAAACGAATGCCAGTGCGTTGCGGAGCAGTTCCCGCTTGGGGGTAATCGCTCCTATATCCAGAACAGAAAACAACACTTTTCCTCTTTCTTTTGCACAACAGCGTCTTTGGTTCCTAAACCAATTGCAGCCGAACAGCGCGTTCTATAATATTCCTCTTGGCTTGCATTTTAGCGGTCAACTCAATATTGCGGCTTTAGAGTCAAGCTTGCAATTACTCATCAATCGCCATGAAATCTTACGCACTAACTTTATTGCTGTAGGTGGAGAACCCGTTCAGGCGATCGCTGCCACTAGAGATTTTACGTTACCAGTCGTGGATTTGCGTCCTCTGCCAGCAAGTGAACGAGAGCTTGAGTATAATAAATTAGCTTCTCAGTCAGTAATCTATGTGTTTAATCTCGCCCAAGAGCCTCTACTCCGAGCACAGTTAGTTCAGCTTACTCCAACAGAAAATGTTCTACTGCTAACAGTTCACCACATTATCTTTGATGGTTGGTCTGTCAATATCTTTGTTCAAGAGTTAACCACAATTTACTCAGCTTTAGTTGAGTATCATGCACCAACTCTGCCTGAAATCCGTCTTCAGTATGTAGACTTTGCTGTGTGGCAACGGCAGTGGTTACAGGGAGAAGTTTTAGAATCTCAACTCGCTTACTGGCAGCAAAAACTAGCAGGGATGCCAGCGCTGTTAGAATTGCCAACCGACCGTCCCCGACCTGCTGTACAATCCTTTCGCGGAGAAACTCAAGTTTTTACCCTTGAGCAAGATATTAGTGAAGCACTCGTAAGTTTGAGTCAGCAGCAGGGGGTCACGCTCTTTATGTTGCTCCTCACAGCATTTAAAATATTACTTTATCGCTACACTAATCAACCCGATATTGTTGTTGGTTCGAGCGTTGCTAATCGTCAGTACCCTCAAATTCAAGGAATAATTGGATTTTTTGTTAATAATTTAGTGCTGCGTACAGATTTATCAGAAAACCCTACCTTTCTTCAGTTATTACAACAAGTTAGACAAGTTGTTTTAGAAGCTTACGATCACCAAAACTTACCGTTTGATAAGTTAGTAGAATCACTACAGCCAGAGCGTCACTTAAGCTACTCGCCCTTGTTTCAAATAAGTTTCGATATGGAGCATGAATCAACGTCTGATATTACTCTCAAAGATTTAAAACTTAACATATCTGAACCAGGAAGCAATAATACGGCTAAATTTGATTTAAGCTTATCTTTACAGAAAACCAAGCAGGGATTAACAGGAGCTTTTGAATATAGTACAGACCTCTTTGATACCACAACCATTGCCAGAATGAGAGAGCATTGGCAAACGCTATTGGCAGGTATTGTAGCGAATCCAGAACAAAGACTATCAGATTTACCCATTTTGACAGCAATTGAACAATCCAAGTTATTAGTGGAGTGGAATCAAACCCAACAAGACTATCCGAAGAATCTATGTATTCATCAATTATTTGAAGTGCAGGTAGAACAAACACCAGATGCAGTAGCAGTAATCTTTAAAGAGGAGCAGCTAACCTACCGAGAACTAAATGCCAAAGCTAACCAATTAGCACGCCATTTACAAGCACTGGGGGTAAAACCAGAAACACTGGTAGGTATCTGTGTCGAGCGTTCTCTGGAGATGATAGTAGGACTTCTGGGGATTCTCAAAGCTGGGGGCGCATACGTTCCACTCGATGCCACATACCCGTCTGAGCGGTTGGCTTTCATGCTAGAAGACTCGGCTGTACCAGTGTTGCTGACCCAACAACGGTTAGTTGACAGACTGGCCCAGCATGAAGCACAGATAGTCTGCCTGGATACACAATGGGAGGCGATCGCCCAACACAGCGAAGAAAACACTGCCTGCGGCGTAAATGCCGAGAACTTAGCCTATGTTATTTATACATCTGGCTCTACTGGAAAACCAAAGGGAGTTACTATCCAGCATCGATCTTTGGTAAACTATACCACTGCCGTCAATATTGAGTATGAGATAGAGAAGTGCGATCGCATTCTCCAATTCTCCTCTATTAGTTTTGATGTTAGCGCTGAAGAAATTTATACCAGTTTGACATCGGGTGCGACGCTTGTCTTGCGTACCGATTCAATGCTGGACTCCATTGAGGGATTTTTGCAAAAGTGCAAGAATTGGGAAATCACTGTAATGGCTTTGCCGACAGCCTACTGGCACGAACTGACCGTTTTCTTGAGTCAAAAAACGGTGGTGTTACCCCCATCCTTGCGCTTAATAATCATTGGCGGAGAAAAAGCACTGCCCGAACGACTGAAAACTTGGCTTGAGTGTGTGGGAGAGCGAGTTCGTCTGGTGAATAATTAC
>JAYUGZ010001002.1:0-2714 GCA_043767465.1 Cyanobacteriota bacterium | reverse complement strand
CGGTACGCTGCAAATTAATGCCAGTCAACCCTATTATGATGCCGCAGGCAAACTGATCGGCGTGCTGACTTGCCAGATGGGGCTAGATCAAATTCGCGGTTTCCTGCAAACATTAAGCGTGGGTAATTCCGGTCAAGTATTTATCATTGAGCCCAACGGCGATTTAATCGCCAGTTCGGTAAAAAATCAGCCTCTGTCGCTGGGAGAAGGCGAAAACAGAAAGCGACTGAAAACACAGGACAACAGCAACCCGCTGATGCGCCAAAGTGTGGTTTATTTGCTCGATCGCTTCCACCGTTTAGCAGACATTAAAGAAACTGCTCAACTTAATTTTAAGCTCAACGGTCAGCGGCAATTTCTCCAAGTTTCTCCGCTAACCGACAAGTACGGTCTCAACTGGCTGATTGTAGTTGTGGTTCCCGAAGCCGACTTTATGGCGCAAGTTTATGCTAACACTCGCAACACCATCTTGCTCTGTATTGCTGCTTTAATTGCCTCGGTTGGAGTGGGATTTCTCACCGCTAACAGGATTGCTCGCCGGATTTTGGAAATTGCTAAAGCTTCAGAAAATCTCGCAGGTGGCGCTCTCAAGCAGAAGGTTAATTCTAGCAGAATTTTTGAAGTTGAGACCTTAGCTAATTCCTTCAACAGCATGGCCATACAACTCCAAGAATCCTTTGAAACTCTCGAAGATAAAGTTAAAGAACGCACCTCGGAACTCGGTACAGCCAATCAAGAAATTGCTGCTCTCAACAAGCGGCTGAAAGCTGAAAATCGGCGCATGAGTTCTGAACTCGGTATGCTCAGACAAATGCAGCAGTTGATTCTGCCCAAACCTGCTGAACTCGCAGCAATTGAAAGCTTGGATATTGCCGGATTCATGGAACCAGCGGATGAAGTTGGCGGCGATTACTACGACGTACTTTGCACTGAGGGTGTGGTGACGATTGCGATCGGCGATGTCACTGGACACGGACTAGAAAGCGGCATTTTGATGGTGATGGCTCAAGCTGCTGTCCGCACTCTTCAGGAAATGCCAGAATCCGATCCGGTGCGATTTTTAGATACGCTCAATCGCACATTGTACAAAAATATTCAGCGCATGAATTCCGACAAAAACTTAACCCTGGCTCTCCTCAACTACGCAGACGGTCGAATTAGCATCAGCGGCCAGCACGAGGAAACTATTGTGGTCAGAAAAAACGGTCAAATTGAACGGATTGACACAATGGATTTAGGATTTCCCCTCGGCTTAGATGAAGAAATTGCCGATTTTATTAGTCATGTTTTAGTAAAATTAGAGCCGGGAGACGGGGTGGTGCTTTACACTGACGGGATCACGGAAGCCAGAAATACTAGCAAACAATTCTATGGAGTCGAAAGGCTATGTGAAGTAATTTCGATTAATTGGCACCACAGTGCCGAACAAATCAAGCAAGCAGCAATTAATGACTTGCGACAATTTATTGGAGAAGCAAAAGTATTTGATGATATTACTTTGGTAGTATTAAAGCAACAGGGCGACATCTCGCAGCATTCAGCCTCAAGCACTCTTAAACTGTGATAACATTCAAGAAAGTGGATGCTGATTGCCAAGTAAAATTTGGCAGACACTTTATTGAATCCCAGGTAACGGCGGTGATTTTTTGCCAGTAACATTGTCAATCCAGAAGGGGCGAATAAGTTGGAGGAGTTGATTAAAGAAATGCTTGCTTCCGAGCTAAATGAAGTTTATTTCAGCAGCTTGAAAATAATTATGAATCTGAAACCGAAACTTCCGGATGGGGATTGCTGAGGATGTTGAATGACTATTCAGCTAAGATAGGGTGGAAATTATAGCCGAGGCCAGACAGTGATACGATCGCTATTACGACTGCTTCAAATTCGTGTTGAGTTTTAACTATTTCAATATTGACTCTGGTGTGCGATCGTCATAATTCACTCAGGAAACCACAAAACAATGGATATTCAGGAACTTAAAGGTTAAGACTACAGTATTCAATACGATCCGAAATCGGTGACAGTCAGTTTCCAAGGGGAACTCAGCTTAGATGGATCGTCAGAGTATGCACCAATACTCGAATTGTTAGATGAGGTGGCTAATCCCCAACCGCCTGCTATTACCTTGAACCTAAAAAAATTAGAATTTGTTAACAGTTCTGGTATTAATATGCTATCTAAATTTGTCATTAGCGTGCGGAAAAAGAAAACAATTCAGCTTTTAGTAGTGGGTTCAAATCATGTTCCCTGGCAACAGAAATCTCTCAAAAATTTAGAAAAGCTGTTGCCAACTTTGAAGCTAGAATTGGAGTAGCATCTGTTTCATTCAGTTGACAGTTTACAGCTTGCCCGCTCGCGCAGTCGTTGGGTTTACAGCACTTGATTTTCCAGGTAGAGGTCGCCCTCAAGCGTCAACGGTCAACTGTCAACTGTCAAAGATAACTGTCAAAGATAACTTGGGATGGTTGTCAACTGTTTAAGTTTGCTGCACCGGCAGCTCAATGATAAACTCGGTTCCCTGGGACGGTTCCGATTCGCACCTGAGGGTTCCTAGGTGATTTTCTACTAAGATTTTGTAGACAATAGATAATCCTAAACCCGTACCTTTACCGATTTCCTTGGTTGTGAAAAACTGCTCAAACATTCGTTTTTTTACGTCTGCTGTCATTCCCGCTCCCGTGTCAGCAATCCGCACTCTCACGCGATCGCACCCA
>JAYUGZ010001001.1:0-6736 GCA_043767465.1 Cyanobacteriota bacterium | reverse complement strand
TACCGACGTTTGGCCCGTGAGTTGGCGAGTAATTAGCCGATCGCCATCAAAATAGATCTCCGTGCCGCCAGTTTCCGCTCCCAATTCGCCGATAATTAATTCTATACTCGGCTGATTTTCTAAAGAAGCTCCCAAGACTAATTCTACTGGTTCGCTCATCGGATAAGACTGGCCGGATTTGATTAAACTGTGCCAACTGTGGCAATTGTCGCGGCGGTTCCAGTAGCGAATGCCGTAACTGTGATAGAGAAAATCTTTGATTTCTATGCCTTGACTCAGTTGCAGAGCACCTTGGGCGATCGCCTCAAAGGGTTTGTCGCAGCGAATCTTTGCCGGATCGAAATATTGCTGCACCCAGCGTTGCACAGCCGGAATTTGTACCGTACCACCAACGAGCAAAACTGCATCAATGTCGCCAATTTCTAAGCCTTGGCGCCGCGCTTGCTGCAATACTAGATTCATACAATCGTCCAGGTTGTCAAAAAACTGATGTTCGGCGAGAATAGATTCAAAACGATCGCGATCTAATTCTAATTCGTAACTCTCAAAATTTTCGTCATCAAAATAAACCTCAACTGCCTGATTTACCAAAGACAACTGAATCTTTAACCGTTCTACCAATCTCGTCGTAATCGGAGATTTTGCCAGCCCTTTAGTTTTGACAAAATAGTCAACCAGCCAATTATCAATATCAGAACCGCCCAAATTTTGTCCGGCTTTAGCCAAAACCCGGGCAACTTTTGCCTTTTGTGCCGAGGATTCAGCTAATAACTTTTCGCCCCATTTCAGCAGAAAACCCAGCGGCTTTTTGTTGCTGTTAATGTCCAGGCGGACTAAAGAAATATCGAGAGTTCCGCCGCCGAAATCAATGACTAACAGATTTTCGCGATCGGCTAAACCGTAACCCAAAGCAGCCGCCGTAGGTTCATCCAACATCCGCACCTGTTCTACTTGCAGAGATTGAGACACTTTACCCAACCAATGGCGGTAAGCCTCAAAACTATCTACCGGCACAGTAAAAATCAAAGAATCTACAGGTAAAGGCAGTTCGCGAATTGAACTCACAATTCGGCTCAAATACCACTCACCGACTCGTTCAAAATTCACAATTTGCCCGTCAAGTTCCGGCACAAAACCCTGAACGGAAGTGCCTATTCCCCGCTTAAAGTTGCGGAAAAATCGAGAATCTCCACTCAAATCAAGGCCTTGATCGCGGACTTGCTGACCGACTATTACTTTACTTTCAGCAGCGTCCTCAACGTAGATCAAACTGGGAATTAGGGGCGGATTTTGAGCCGAGATTGCCGACAATCCCGGTAATTTCAAAGTTTCGGGCTGCTGGATGGCCTGATTCCAGCGAGCGATGACGGTGTTGCTAGTTCCAAAATCAATTGCGATCGCCATTTAGCCAAAATACACAGCTACTACGGATTAAATCATCTTATGGTATTTGGAGCCGCAAATACAAACAGATACTCAAAATGTTCTTGCATGAACATTTTGTTGTTACCGAAACGGCTTGAGTAACGGAGCCTGCATTTTTTGTGCAACTACATCTTTTGCGATGCCACAAAAGCCCGCCAGTTTTATAATTGGCACAAAACTCACCTTTCCTCAGCCCCCAAGCTTTTACCTTTGATATCAATCCAATTTTCCAATGGAGCGTGAAAAATGGTGAATACTGGCGATCGCAAAACAGCACTATTAGCTCTCACACTGCTTGTGCCTGCTGCTAGTATTGGTGCAGTAACATCATTGTATATTGCCGGAAGCTGGGGACAAACACTGTCAGCCTTGTGTCAAGTTTGGTTGCTCGTTTTTCCGATCGCGTGGTCTGTTTTAGTCGATCGCCAAAAACTGCATTTCTCCCTCCCCAAGCGTCGAGAATTGCTAGCTGGAGCTATTTGGGGAACATTCATGTTTGCGGTGATTGTGGGTATCTACAGCCTGTTCGGTCAGCACTGGATCGATCATGTAGTTGCCAAACAAAAAGCGCAGGAAATGGGGATTAGTAGCCCTAATATTTACCTGATGATTGAAGCATATTTTGTGCTAGTTAACTCGCTAATTGAAGAATTTACTTGGCGGTGGTTTGTCTGCAATAAATGCCAGATTCTGATGCCGGGAACACCAGCCATATTTCTCAGTTCACTATTTTTCACCCTCCACCACATTTTTGTCATCGCAGCCTACAGCGACTGGCGCGGTGTGATTTTAGGCTCATTAGCTGTCTTTGCCGCCGGGATAATTTGGTCGCAGTGTTATCTAACTTACCGTTCGCTTTGGCCTAGTTATATCAGCCACGCGATCGCAGATTTAGCCCTGGCAAGTATTGGTTGGCAAATCCTCTTTAACTAGCTGTTATTTCAGCGACTATCGCTGGCAATTCTATCATAAAAATTGACCCTTTTCCCACCTCACTCCCCAGACTAATATCTCCACCCATGATCTGACAAAAATTCTTGGTAATTGCCAGTCCCAAAACCGTACCGTCGCCGTACCTCAGAGTAGATTGTTCTACTTTCGTAAAATGTTGAAATGCTTTTTTTATCCCCTCTGGATTCATCCCAATTCCAGTAGATCTCAACACGGTTTACTTAACGCTTTTTTGTCCGAAGAGAACGTCCGCGCGCGGCAAACAAGAGTATATATTTTTCACATGGTTTTATAGACTGAACAGTCTTAAGTGAACTGTATTGACCTATAATCGCTACTCCTTGAATTTTTTCCAGTTTATCGGCAGGTTTATCGGTACTTAAACTAGCAATTTCCCGAATCGGTGTCGAGAAAATAACTGCGGGCTTTCCCGTTAAGGGAGAAATCGCAGCTTCGCGGGTGATTTCAGTGCCGCCGACTGCACTTTTAAACCAATGGCGATCGCTGCGGTTGAGGCGATCGGGCGCAGTGCCGCTGCCGCGCGCCACAACGTATCCTTCTAAATTGTCAGCTTCGGCAAGGTATATGTCGCTGTAGCTGCGGTTGACAGCAGCCAGCAGCGGCAACTGTTGGCTGGCTTTCATACTGACTGTACCGGCATTTTGACTGAGCCTACGCAACACTTGAATGTTCATTTGTTCCCACCGGGAGATGCTTTGTGTTAAGACATCCGATCTTAATTCAAGGTTTTTTTGGGCTGGCGATCAATGTTAGCTGCGTGAAAATTGGTCAACCATATCGCTGCAAGCATCGGCACCACAGCGCCCAAAATCAGATTAATTGCGATCCGGAATCGCCAACTCAGGAAAAATGATTCTTTCATAATAGGATTTTTTTTTAGCGAACTCGTTTGATACATACCCCTAAGCAGTCGCAGCAGCTTAGGAGTCAAGGTTGGCAGGATCTATGTCACTGTACCCGGATTATTTCTTCGATCTTTACAGGGTGATTAGATAATTTGCGTAACTTTTTTATTACGGTAATTACTTAGACAAGATTTGGGTGCACTATACCTAATCGGCCCAGAAGTGGCAGTCGCTTTTTTACGCCCTTTCAGGCGATCGTCTTTGATTAACAAATTTAAAACTTACGCAGCCAATTAAATTTATACTGGTGAACGTCTACGTTCTGTACCGCGATTGCGAAACCTACTTTTTCAAACAGTCCCGGAGGCATCAACCGGGTTTTTAGACGAGTCTTTGACCAGAGAGAGCGAGGGATAGTTAAAAAAAGTGGTTTCTTCCCTGATTACCGCGTTTTAGACTGTAATTCGCGCGATCCCTTCTCTGGGATCGATCGCGCCCCTGCCTGTATTTGAGCAAATCACATCTCTGATTCCTGACAAAATATGATTTTTTAGCCAGCAATACTGACAGTACAGTTGCAAACAAATACAGCCACAGATCCGTGTTTTTGTCTGTTGGAGCGATCGGGAAATTAACACTCTCAAATTAAGAATTTTATTCTTGGATGTTTCAGTGTAAGATTTTCCTAATCGCGATCGTCAATCTCCTAGAGAGTGTTACCTATGCTACATTTTACTGCCAGAGTATTTACCCCCCAGAGTATTTACATCCACCGAAAAATTTAGGTAATTTCCGGTTTCCCGTACCTACCCGTCTGTAGGATAAATAAGTGCTGTTATGTTAGACAGGAAGTGTTGTCTAGCTTGGTGTTGACCGCGAAAAAGCTGAAGTTTAAGTAGGGATCTGTCTTGAGGAGGAAATTGCCTCCCAATCAAAATTTACCCCTACAGGAACTGTTTTGGCTTGGCATCAATCGTTATTATCAAATCAATCACAGCGAAATTATGCCAGCTCGATACTGGGGTATTGCGAACAGTCCCTAGGTTTGATTGAACTTACACACCAGGAAAGCGGTAATTAATATTCACCCGCCCCTCTTTCCTCTCGAACTCTATAAACCAGCGCTCGTCGCAGCGCCTTGATGGAGTCGAAGTCCTCAGCGGGAATTAAAAATGAAAATCACGTTTGTTCTTCCTACTCTGTGTCTGACTGGTGGAATACGAGTAGTATCTATTTTCGCAGAACGTTTGAGAAAGCGAGGCCACGAAGTGTTCGTCATCTCTGTACCTCACCGCCAAGCGAGTCTGCGCCAGCAAGTCAAGTCGCTGCTGCGGGGACGGGGTTGGATTGCCACACCTGAAAACGAACCTTCATTTTTCGACAACTTAGATGTAGAACACCAAATTACCGATCGCAACCGCCCGGTAGAGGACAAAGATGTACCTGACGCTGACGTGATAGTTGCCACCTGGTGGGAAACCGCCGAGTGGGTAGCAAAACTCTCCCCCAGCAAAGGAGCAAAAGCTTATTTTCTCCAGCATCACGAAGTTTTTGACTATTTACCTCAAGGTAGAGTAGAAGCAACCTGGATGCTGCCCATGCACAAAATTACCATCTCTCATTGGTTAGTTGACCTAGCTAAGACTAAATACGGCGATCGCCAAGTTTCCTTAGCTCCTCCTAGTGTGGACACTAAGCAATTTTACGCCTGTCCTCGCAACAAACAATCGGTTCCGACAATTGGCATGATGTACTCTACAATTTACTGGAAAGGAACCGACATCGCCCTGAAAGCTTTTTCCCTAGCTGCCGAAAAAATTCCCAACCTGCGTCTGGTTGCCTTCGGTGTAGATGCCCCATCCTCGGAATTGCCGCTACCAGCCAATGCCGAGTATATAATTCAACCCGACCAACACAAACTCAAAGACTCTTACAGCAAATGCGATGCTTGGCTGCTGGCGAGCCGCTCCGAAGGCTTCGGGTTGCCAATTATCGAAGCGATGGCGTGCCGCACTCCCGTCATCAGTACCCCAGCAGGCGCTGCTCCTGAAATTTTGAGCGGCGGTAGCGGCATACTTGTCAGACCCGAAGATCCCGAAGAAATGGCAAAAGCCATAGAGCGTATCTGTCAGTTGCCAAATTCCGAGTGGCAAGCCATGTCCGAAGCAGCCTATGCCAAGGTAGTCAATTATACTTGGGAAGATGCCACCGCTCATTTTGAAGCGGGATTGAAAGTTGCTGTAGACAAATCTAAACAGCGGGACGTTAAAATCGTTTCCTTTTCTCCCTACTATGTGCCGGAAGAACGGCAGCCCAAAGTGCCGGTAGTATCGGATCATAAAAACAAAGTTGAGGTTGGACGCTAACTGCTGCAATTTGAAATTCTGCACGACGCGTGCTCTTGACGCGGGATTGTCAGCAATAATTTCATCTCGTTTGGTGGGGTGCTTCTGCCAAAACCCAAATCGCCAGTGTCCTGTTTTCTACCAAGCAGTCTCGACACGAATTCTCACCGCATCCACTAGCAAATAGTGGTTCAAAGTTACCCCCCGCCCAAAACTGAAGCCGAGTGTCACAGAGGTTTTAATGCTGGCACCGTTACCGGTGGGACTTGTCTAGTCCTCAAACATCTCCCGATTGCTAAGGGGGATAAGTCGGTGAAGCCAAAGTCAGGCCGGCTATCAAGTGACGATCGCCTCGATCGTTCGCCCGCACCCTGCACAAAAAGCCAAAAAGAGACTCGTAAGTGCTAACTTTCTGTGATGATGGAGGAGTTTTATAAACCAGTGTCCTTCTTCGGCATTTATTCATGAAAATTACTTTTGTCCTTCCCTCCCTCAGTCTTTCCGGTGGTATGAGGGTATTATCTACCTACACAGAACTTCTGCAAAAGCGAGGACACGAAATAGTTATCGTCTCTACACCACAGCAACAACCGACTTTAATCCAACAATTGGGATCGCTGGTGAGGGGCAGGGGTTGGCAGCCCGAACGTCCGACAGAAAAGTCTCACTTTGACTCAGTGGATGTCGAACGCCTAATTCTCAAAACCTACCGTCAAATTACTGAGCGTGACGTACCCGATGCCGATATTATCGTGGCTACTTGGTGGGAAACTGCCGAGTGGGTGGCAAAATTCTCTCCCAGCAAAGGAGCGAAAGTATATTTTATCCAACACTACGAGGCTTTTGACTATATGCCAAAAGAGCGAGTAGACGCAACTTGGCGGCTGCCGATGCACAAAATCGCTGTGGCCGAGTGGCTGGCCGACAAAGCTCGGAAGGAATTCGACGATTTGTCTGTCTCTCTCGTCCCTCCCACCGTGGACACCAAACATTTTTACGACCCCAAGTCGCGGAGCAAGCAGCCGCGAGGCAAGCAATCAGTTCCCACAGTCGGGCTGTACTATTCTACAACTCGTTGGAAAGGCTGCGATATTGCCCTGGAGGCTTTCTCTCTAGCTGCTAAAAAAATTCCCAACCTACATTTAGTTG
>JAYUGZ010001000.1:0-2716 GCA_043767465.1 Cyanobacteriota bacterium | reverse complement strand
GCAGGTTTACGATCGAGATGGTAATTTTTTAGGTATCGGTCAAGTAGCAAACTCAGAGACAAATACCATCTTGTCTCCTCAAATTGTGTTTTAGCTATCAAAGAGGTAAAAATGAAAATAGGTATAATTGGCGCCGGAAATGTTGGCGGAACTCTGGGACGCATTTTAACCCAAAAAGGTCATGAAATTGTATTTGGTGTCAGAGACCCACAGAGTTCTAAAGTGCAGTCTGTTGTAGATTCTACAGGAGGGAAGGCACTAGCAGCTAGCGTTCAGGAAGCTGCAAGTCACGGAGAAGTTTTGATATTAGCTACGCCTTGGAATGCCACCCAAGAGGCGCTCGCGGCTTCGGGAAACTTGACTGGCAAAATTATTATTGACGCTACTAACCCGATCGAGATGACACCCGCAGGACTTGCTGCTGGACTGACAATCGGGTACACAACTTCCGCCGCTGAAGAAATTGCCAAATGGGCGATCGGAGCGCAAGTTGTGAAAGCTTTTAACAACATTGGCGCGAGCTGTTTTGAAAATTTGCAGTTCGGTTCGCAAACAGCAACTGCTTTTATTTGCGGAGACAATGTAGATGCCAAGAAAATTGTCACTAATCTCGCGCAAGACATCGGATTTGAAGTTGTAGATGCCGGGGAACTCCAGCAAGCTCGATTGCTGGAACCGCTGGGGATGCTGTGGATTAACCTGGCTTACAGCGGTATGGGACAAGATTTTGCGATTAATCTAATCAAGCGCTGAGGTCAAAATTGTGAAAGTATTACTGATCGGATTAATCCGAGGCTACAAAATGGGGATTTCTCCTTATTTGCCGAATGCCTGTAGATTTCAACCAACTTGTTCGCAATACGCGATCGAAGCCGTAGAAAGATTTGGGGCGGCGCGGGGCTCAGCCCTCGCCGTCAAGCGGATTTTGCGCTGTCATCCTTTTCATCCAGGAGGTTACGATCCAGTACCTCCCAAAGATAGCGACGAGAATTAGCTATTAGTTAGAAGCAGGATTTTAGTTGTTAGTTAATGGTGCAAATAGGCGCTGCATCCTCATGGCTAAAACTCCTGATGGGATCAGTACCTGATGGGTGAACTTGCAGCATTAATTGTTTGTATCTGTAAAATTTCAGTAATATTACTGTTTTCTTCCACAACTCAGCAGCTATATAATAGGAAAAACGGGAGGACAGGGGATGCGAGTGAATATGTCTGCTACCGCAATCGGGTACAAAATGTTGTCCCATACTCTGGCAGTGCTGAGCCAGAAACAAGCAACGGGGAAACTGCTGCTAGAGCAAGGGGAACAACAGTGGCAATTTTACTTTTTTCGGGGTAGTTTGGTTTATGCCACAGGAGGAGCGCACAGGGCGAGGCGCTGGTATAGGGGGATCGGGCAACACTGTCGCAACTTTCAAGTGGATCTCAGAGACCTCGATGCTGGGGAACTGTGGGAATATCAACTGATTCAGCAAGGGATAGCTGCTAGCGAAATGAGTTTGGAACAAGCTAAGGCGATCGTCCAAAGCAGCGTTTCCGAAGTGTTCTTTGCTCTGATTGGTCAATCGGGTTTGCGCCGGGAGTGGCGTCCGTCCGAAAAATATTTTTCTAAAATTATCTCTTCTTTGCTGTTGTCTGTAACGGAAGTAGAGCAAATTCTGTGTTCTACAGAACAAATTTGGCAGAAGTGGAAAGCCATGGGTTTGTGGCTGGTAGATCCCGAACAAGCACCGCTGTTAAAAGCGTCGGCCCAGTTCCAGGAAAATCGATTTAGTTCTAGTTCTTTGATAGCTTTGGCTAACGTATTTAACGGCGAGAATACTCTTTGGGATATTGCTTTTAAGAAAAAGCAGTGCGTCACAGTGGCAACTCGCGCTTTAGTTAATTACATGAAGCAGGGTTTAGTAAATTTCCGAACAGTACCAGATTTGCCGTCGCCTATAGAACAGTGGCGCCTTGCTGCCGCGATGAATGGGCGGGTTCGCCCTTTGATTGCGTGTATCGACGACAGTCCCACAGTATGCGAATTTTTAGAGCAAATTTTATCGCCGGCGGGGTATCGAGTCCTAAAAATTCAAGACCCGATGCAGGGAGTAGGGATCATCGCCAAACAAAAGCCTGCTTTAATTTTTATGGACGTGGTGATGCCGAAGACAAGCGGCTTTGCTTTGTGCAATTTTTTGCGAAAAACACCAGCTTTTCGGGACACTCCGATCGTGTTTTTGACTGGTCAAGATAGTATAATCGATCGCACGCGAGCGAAATTGACAGGTGCTTCCGATTTCTTGACCAAGCCGCCGAATCCCGAACAGGTTTTGCAAATAGCTGACAAGTATTTGAAGGTAAAAGGCGATCGCAATCCTTTAGCAATTCGCCGCCACGATTTACTGAATTCGCAGCAACTTACCTTGGCAAATTCTTAAACCAAAATTATGCTCAAAAAGCATCGCTTATCGGGTGCGTCAGTTGCTGGCGCACCCTAGATTTATTGTACAATCAAGACGCAACCGGATTTGACAAAGCGTATTGATTCTCATCCTTCGGACTTGATATATTAATTATGAGCGATCGAACTCCGCAGGTAAGCGTGGTGATTCCGGCTTACAACTGTGCTGCTTACATCGGCCAAGCCGTAGATAGCGTGCTGCACCAAACCTATACAGACTGGGAAATTATTGTCGTAGACGACGGTTCCCGAGACGACACCAGATTAGTT
>JAYUGZ010000999.1:0-6740 GCA_043767465.1 Cyanobacteriota bacterium | reverse complement strand
ACAACCTTAGCAGACTTAATCGCCCCCGTCGTAGGGATTGACTGCGGGTCCAAAGCGTGCATATTCTTGCCAGTCGGCAAAACATCCGGGTTGCGAATCGGATCGCCGCCTGGGCCGGGGGTAATGTATTCGCCCTCTAACGCGCGCAACAGTGCGCCTAATTCGTTGTCGGCGCAAACTTGTTCTAGGCAGAATTCCAGATACTCAAATAGCGGTTTAATCAGGTCTGAATCGACCTTTTTGTAGCCGGCTGCGTGTAAGGATTCAATCCAAGGTGTTTTCTTGCCCATGTTGAAGAAATTCAACTTGGAAACTAGGGAAACTCGACCCTCAGCATCGGTTTGTTCCTTCACTAAAGCGGTAACGGCATCGCGACAGGCTAAGGTGATATTTTGCAGCAATTCGACATCGGCTAAAATGCCTTTGTCGTTGTTGGTGTAGATATCGTCAATATTCCGATCGCAACTTAGAGCAATAATCCGCGACAAACTGACTAATCCGTCTTCTTCCCGGTCTAAATTAGCAATGTTGACAAGAGTTGCGATCGCCTCTTCAGCAGTCGGCGGCTTCCCAACAACGTGCAAACCACAAGGTAACAACCGCGACTCAATCTCCATCAACTTGCGGTAAACCAAGCCAACTAAATTGTCCCGTTCCTCCGAAGTCATGCCCGCAGCAACGCCTCTTTCCTGTTCGGGAGGTAGGGCGATATCCTTGTCCAAATTGACCAAACGGCACTTTTCGACGATCGCATCCACAATCGGCACACCCCGGCCCGTATCCTTCAAAGTTTGATAAGAAGCAATCAACTCGCTGAGTTCCTGCAAACCTTTATACAACCCAGCATTTTCAGCCGGAGGAGTCAGATAGCTGATCGTTTCAGCATAACTGCGACGCTTAGCAATTGTTGCCTCACTAGGATTGTTCGCAGCGTAGTAATAGAGGTTAGGAATCTTGCCGATCAAACTGTCAGGATAACAATCCACAGACATTCCCATCTGCTTACCAGGCATGAATTCTAGCGAACCGTGAGTGCCAAAGTGCAGCACCGCATCTGCACCCCAAATGCGCTCCAAATATGTGTAGTAAGCAGCAAAACCGTGGTGCGGACTAGCAGAACGAGAGAACAACAACCGCATCGGATCGCCTTCATATCCAAAGGTAGGTTGCACTCCGATAAATACGTTGCCGAAATGTTTGCCGAAAATTAGCAAGTTTTGTCCGTCGCTGTTCAAATGTCCAGGAGGCGGGCCCCAATTTTCTTGCAAACGTTCCGAGTAAGGAGTGAATTCTTCGTATTCAGCTACGGACATCCGGTAAGCAACATTCAATTCCGGACTTTGGTATTGGGCTGTTGCGTCGTGGATGACTTCTTGCATCAGTTTTTCGGCGGAATCCGGCAGTTCTGGCAAGTCGTAACCGTTACCTTTTAACGCTTTCAATACTTCGTAAATTGAGCCGAAAACGTCCAAGTAAGCGGCTGTGCCGACGTTGCCTTTGTCGGGTGGAAAACTGAAGACTGTGATCGCAACTTTTTTATCTAATTTTGGTTTGCGTCGCAGCATTGCCCATTTCATGGCGCGCTGGGAAATTGCTTCGATTCTATCTTGCAGCGCGATCGCCTTTCCAGTTGCGCCATCACGTCCCGACAAGATAATCGGTTCGATCGCACCATCCAACTCAGGAATCGCAACCTGCAAAGCAACTTGAATCGGGTGCAAACCTAAATCGCTATTTTCCCACTCTTCCGTCGTTTGGAAAACCAGCGGCAAAGCCACCATGTAAGGGCAGTTGAGCTTTTTCAAAGTCTCGATCGCCTTCGGGTGATCTTGTTTCGCCGGGCCGCCCACCAAGGCAAAACCAGTCAGAGAAACTACCGCATCTACGATCGGCAGTGGTGCCAAACCCTTGGGCCCAACTTCCAAGAAAAAGGTTTCAACCGGTTTCGAGAAGTCCAAACCGCCGGCAAAAATCGGTATCACCCGCGCGCCCAGTGCCTCGAATTCCTGCACAATTGCGACGTAGTGTGCGTCATCTCCGGTGACTAAGTGAGTGCGCTGCAACACTAAACCGATGCAAAGTGCCAGGGGGTCTTTGAGGTCTGCGGAAATATCTGTGCGGGCATTATACCAGGCGAGATATCCTTTGATATCATCAAACATGGACGGTGCCAAAGGATGCCAAATCCCCATGTCCTGGTAGACAACGGGTTCTTGAAAACTTAGCTGTTCCTGGCCTTTGAAGACATATTTCTGTGACAGCATCAGCAAGAAGTTTTCCAAGTTTTCTTGGGAACCGCCCAGCCAATACTGGAAACTTAGCATGAAGTTGCGGGCATCTTGGGCTTTGTCGATCGGCAGAAATTTCAGCACTTTCGGCAAAGTTTGCAGCAGTTTCAGCATTCCGTCTTGGAAGGAACTACCGGACTTTTCCTTCCGCTTTTTCATGAATTCGCCGATCGCGCTTTTGCTTTGTCCCAACTGCGCCATCGAGAAAGTACCCATTTTATTGAGTCGCATCACCCCAGGCATTGATGGGAAGACGACGGCGACATCCAAGCTGTCGCGCAGCGGTTCTACAGCCGCTACCACTTTTTCTGCCAAATCTTCGATAAAAATTAGAGAAGCTATAAATACGTTGGCATCCGCGACATCCCGCTTGAAAGCTTCGTAGTTTTCCGGGCTGCGGAGTTCTTCGATCAGATAGCCGCTAATTTCTATTGCCAGATTGGGATTTTTCTTATTTATCGCTCGAACCGCCGCCGACAGGGCGCTTTGATACTGCGGTTCTAGTACGACATAGACCACCTTCATGAGCGATCGGCCCTGCAAGTTTTCCGGCACGATGTGGCGAACGGTGGGCTTGACGTGAGTGAACATCCGGTTAGGCTCCTTTAAGATGCTGTTTTCGGTAAGCGGGAATTTTTTCCCCCATAAGCATTTTTACCAGAAAACGCTTGCCATTAGGCGATTCGATCCTGCTAATTACACAATTCGACAAATTTATTGCAACTTTTCGTTACATTTTTTGCTTAATTCCTTGAGCAAACACTCCAAATTTTGTTTACAAAAATTTACTTGACTTTTTGATAGATATATGTTTTCAGGTAATGTATGAGAGAAAAACAATCAAAAATCAACAAACCTTTGAGAAAATAATCCTGAAAAAAGTTCCACATTTTGTAGAAAAGATCACACTTGCGATAGAGCAGTTAATTGAGGGAAAAAGACATAATCTATGAACATAGAATAAAAATTTCTAGTAACTGCTGTGTCACAAAACTCAATATTTACCGAGGAACTTAAAACCATTTTATAACTTCTGAATTCTATACAGCATATGCCACGTTTATGAAGTGCAGTAGGGACACGGCGAAAGCCTTTGTCCCTACGGGGATTTATCGATCCGAAGTGTACTTCACAAACATGAAATCTGCTGTAAGTTCCCGATCCGCGATCGAGTGAATGAAAAGCTAATTAGCATTCACAATCAAACTCATCAAAACCTCAGTAAAAAAACATGGCTAACTACGCAATTTTCGACGAACAATTTTACCTGGCTTCATATCCTTGGGTCAAACCAGCCATTGATGCCGGAGTCATCAAATCTGGCAGAGAGCACTTTGAAAAATATGGTCAAGCCGGCGGTTTAACGAAAGTATCGCGCTATTTTGATGAAACTGCTTACCTTACTGTCAACACAGACATCAGACCTTTCGTCCGCACAGTCAATCCAGGCGCGCCTTTTGCGACTGGTCTCGATCACTTTATCCAGTTCGGTTACGAAGAAGGACAGCGCCGCACCGCAGTATCGCCTGAGTACAGCGAAGATTTTTATCTAGCAAATAACTCAGAATTGCGATCGTTCATAGGCCCCAATGCAACTTTCAAATCAGGCTACCAGCATTTCATTCAATTCGGGGCAAAAGAAGGTCGTTTTGGAACTTCGTTTTTTGAACCAGAATACTTAAAGAAAAACCCTGACATTGTGCCGTTTGTCAACTCTGGAAATTTGAGAACTGGTCGGGAACACTATTTCAATTTCGGGAAAAACGAACCCAGCCGATCTGCTACTTTTGTCGGTAGCCGCAGCAACGATATTCTCACAGGCATTGGCGTGGGGAATAACGAACTGATTGGAGTAGAAGTAGGTCTCGATCGCAACAACAATCGGCAATACGAAAGCTTTGGGGTCAATGAATTTGATGTCCTGACTGGCGGCCCGGGAATTGATACATTCGTCCTCGGAGTTCCTGCTACAGCCGGGAATGGCATCCCAGTACCGCTCTATTTGGGTAACGGTCAAGCTACGATTCGCAACTTCAACGTAGCAGACGATTTGATCCAACTGCAAGGAAATTCTTTAAGCGACGGCTACAACCTGACTCCTGTTGGTGGCAATTTGTCAATCCAGCGTTTTGGAGATGTGCTGGGCGTGATTGAAGGAGGAGGAAGCTTGAATTTGACTTTCATCCAATCTAATGGTAACGGTACTTTTGCGATCGGATAGTCATTAGTTATTGGTCATTAGTCATTGGTCATTAGTCATCAGTCATCAGTCATTAGCTAATGCTGATGATTGATGACTTTTTTTTCATCTGGAAAGCTAATGAGTATTCACGCTCAAAATCATCCAAACATCAGAAGGAAAACATGGCTAACTACGCAATTTTCGACGAACAATTTTACCTAGCCTCATATCCTTGGGTCAAACCAGCCATTGATGCCGGAGTCATCAAATCCGGCAGAGAACACTTTGAAAAATTTGGTCAAGCTGGCGGTCTAACAAAAGTATCGCGGTATTTTGACGAAGCTACTTATCTTGCTGGCAACCCAGACCTCCGACCCTTTATCAAGACAGTCAATCCTAACGCACCTTTCGCGACTGGACTAGATCACTTTATCCAATTCGGTTACGATGAAGGAAATCGCCGCAACGAAGTATCGCCTGAGTACAACGAAGATTTTTATTTAGCAAATAACTTAGAGCTGATACCGTTTATCGGCACCAATCTAGCTGTCAGACCCAATGCAGTTTTCATATCAGGATACCAGCACTTCATTCAATTCGGGAAAAAAGAAGGTCGTTTTGGGACATCATTTTTTGAACCGGAATACTTAAGGAAAAACCCCGATATTGTGCCATTTGTCAACTCTGGAAATTTGAGAACGGGTCGGGAACACTACTTCAATTTCGGGAAAAACGAACCCAGCCGATCTGCTACTTTTGTCGGCACTCGCGGCAACGATATTATCACAGGCGTTGGTGTGGGAAATACCGAACTGATTGGAGTGGAAGTAGGTATCGATCGCCGCCAAGGCAATCGGCAATACGAAAGCTTTGGAACCAATGAATTCGATGTCCTGATTGGCGGCCCTGGCTCTGATACATTCGTACTTGGAGTTCCTGCTACAGCCGGGAATGAAGAAGCGAGAACCTTGTACACAGATGCCCTGGTCGGGACACGGGAGCAGAACTTAAAGACACCAGGGCTAGGTTTTGCTACTATTCGGAACTTCAACGCAGCAGACGATTTGATCCAACTGGCAGGAAATTCTTTAAGCGACGGCTACGCACTGACTATCAATGGCAACAATTTGTTAATTGGTCGTTATGCAGAGTTGGTGGGCGTGATTGAAGGAGGAGCAAATTTGAGTTTGGTATTCCAACAATCTAATGGTAATGGTACTTTTATGATTGGATAGTCATTGGTCATTCCAAAGAAACAACCGGGTTGTTTCCTGAATCTTCGGGTAACAACGAAGTATTTTCGCAAAAACCCGGTTTCTCGGCAGGAGTGCGTAAGTCCTGAAAATAGGCGGTTGATCGGGATAGCTGCGATCGCGCGTACTTTCCTATTCCTGCAACTGGCTAAAGCGATCCCCCTAAATCCCCCTTAAAAAGGGGGAATTTGAATACTTTTCCATGCGCGCTTTATCGAGTTAACGATCGCGCGCCAGCTTCAAAACCTCAACGACATCTTGGTGATTTTCCGAAGATGCCCAGATTAACGCAGTCCAAGTATTATTATCCTTCGCTTTGAGATCGGAACCTCGATCGAGCAAAACCTGTACAACATCAGCGCGCCCGCTACCAGCCGCACTCATCAAAGCCGTCAAACCAAAAGTAGTTTTAGCATTCACATCCGCGCCCGCATCCAGCAAAAGCTGTACAATCTCGGTATGTCCGGCAGCAGCAGCACTCATTAACGGCGTCCAACCGTCATTATCGTGACTGTTAGCATCCGCCTCTGCTGCGAGCAATTTTTTGACAATATCAGCATTGCCAGCCTCAGCCGCAGCCGTCAAAGCCGTCGCCCCTTCGTCATCTTTGGCGTTGATATCTGCACGTTGTTCGATCGCACTTTCCACAGCCGCCACATCACCCATCTTGACGGCATCCATTAAATCTGTCATAAATTCTCCCTTGTATCCTCTCAAATATTAAATCCTATGACAGTCGATATTTTAATCCTCTCCAACGGGCCAGGAGAATTAGCAACTTGGGTGCGTCCCACCGTGCAAGCATTGCGCCAGCAATTGGCAAAAATGGGCACAGAAGCGCGAATTTCGGTGGTGCTGTCCCCCTGTCCGCACGCCACGGGGAAAGAAGCACAAATCGCATCTTCCTACCCAGAAGTGGACAGAGTGCAAGCACCGGAGCATTTTTTGCGATTTTTATTATCGGGCAAAACTGCGGAAAGTTGGGATTGGTATGAAACGGGAGTTGTTTTATTTTTA